>NZ_JBBECH010000061.1:0-90738 GCF_040881935.1 Saccharospirillum sp.
GAGAGTATTATTCGTCAGTGTTGACCCCGACCGCGATGACCCGCAGCAACTTGAGGCTTACACCAATATCTTTGGTCCTCAATTTGTTGGCCTTACCGGTACTCAAAAACAATTGAAAGACTTGACTAAATCTTTTCGTGCCGCCTACGGATATGGTGAACCGGATGATAGCGGATACTACGATGTTTCACACAGCATGGCGCTGTATGGCTTTGATGCAGAAGGGCAGGCACGGGTATTGCTTAAGAATGATGAGGAAGTAGAAGACATTGCCGCCGATATGCGGCAACTACTGGCATTATGACCTCACACAAGTTCAGTCGGGTTTCAATGCAGTAAATGGCCAGGTAGTTTCAGCGCTACTGACTGCAGAGGCGGGCGACCACCGCCCATATCTGAGTATGGCTGTATAGCTTCATTCATCTCAAGTAGTAGTTGCCAGGTGCAGAATTCACGGCGTTTCCTGTAGTAAGCTTAAGGTAAGGAGCGGGAAACGTGCGCGCCATCCCATTGACCTCAACACTAGGGTGATAGTTCCCCGTTCAAGTGCATCCTCGCTGTCCCTTTCAATGTCACAGGAACGTCGATCGACTTTGTTAATCTGAAGTAACCGGCTACTGGCAGGTAATACGAAAAGATATTGCCTTGAGGGAGGGTTGACTTCTAATATATAAACATGTATTTATATGTTTGTTTTATGTTTAGGAGTTGATGATGGCTCAGGATCAAGAACACACACACGAGCACTCACATGCACCAACGGTATCCGGCAAGAATGAACACAAGGTTCTGCTGTCTTTCATTCTGATTTTCACGTTTATGATCGTTGAGGTCATTGGCGGTCTGGTCTCCGGGTCCCTGGCACTGCTTGCCGATGCGGGGCACATGCTCACCGATGCGGCAGCACTGGCGCTTGCTTACGTTGCATTCCGGCTTGGGCGAAAAGCGGCAGATTCCAGACGCACCTTTGGTTATTTGCGTTTCGAGGTAATCGCCGGGTTTATAAACGCGCTCACCTTGTTCGCTATTGTAGTTTGGATTATCAATGAAGCATGGCGGCGGTTTCAGGAACCACATGACATTCTTGCGGGGCCAATGCTAGGCGTCGCTATTGTAGGCCTGCTTGTCAACATTATTGTATTCTGGATTCTGACTCGCGGCGATAGCGAACACGTCAATATAAAAGGTGCCGCACTGCATGTCATGGGTGATCTTCTTGGCTCTGTGGGTGCTATTTCTGCTGCTGTAATCATTTACTACACGGGCTGGTCGCCTATCGATCCGATTCTGTCGGTTGTTGTGTCTCTTTTGATTTTGCGCAGCGCCTGGCGATTGCTTCGAGAGTCACTTCACATTCTGCTTGAAGGCGCACCAGCAGATGCTGATCCAGCTGCAATAGAGCGTCATCTCATTCAGTCAGTTGCGGGAGTGGAATCGGTTAGCCATATTCATGTGTGGCTGATAACGTCTGGTAAGGCAATGGCTACCTTGCATGTTCGACCCAAGGCCGACTACGATGCCAGCTCTGTGGTCAGCAAGGTGGAACAGGAACTGAAATCCCACTTTGATATTGAACATGTCACAGTGGCAACCGACTGGCGCTCCAGTAATGAGGATTGTAGCCTGACTCAATCACAAGAAACGGATTGATGAGGACAAAAAATGCATACCGCGAAACCAGGTTACCTGACAGGTGAGACTAATGAGTAATGTGAGAATACCATCGTTGGAGGATGTCACCATACTGGCGGAAACCTTTCGTTTGCTGGGGGATGCCACTCGATTGCGGATTCTGTTGTTTTGCCTGTCTGGCCCAAAATCTGTAGGAGACATTGTATCAAGCCTTGGGTTTTCGCAAGCACTGGTCAGCCATCACCTGCGGTTGCTTAGAGGGGCGCGAATGGTAAAAGGTGAACGCCGGTCAAGGCAGGTGTTCTATTCAGTCGCTGACCAGCATGTGCACGACATATTGGTAGACATGACAACACATATCAATGAAGAACATTCGGACGAATGACTCCATTTTCAGGTGAGTCGTCCATCGTCTGGCGGGAGAGTAGTAGACAAGGAGATGTGGAATCCTGTTGCTTCGGCTGTATGTTAAACTTTACATTACGCTCATATCGAGTTGAGAGGTTTAGGTAGGATTCCGGAAATAGAAGGCAGTCTGTGCTGGTGCTACCATTGGTGCTATAAATAATTTCTTAGGCTTTTAAGTGTCAGAATACAAGGGATATAGGCGGTTATATGAGTCCGGCCTCTGGTACCAAATATTGAAAAAGCCCTGTTTATCGAAAGATGGTCAGGGTTTTTTTGTGTCTCCGGTTCAACAGCCGGACTCAACCGGCACATGCCGTCCAGTACGCTGGCCCAGGCGGTCTAACCTCTGGTACCAAATCAACGTTCACGAAAGTCCGTAAACGTTCCGTTCTACAGGGCTTTTTTGTGGTGCACCAGGCATGGCGGGTAGCGCCTTGAAGGTGCTGTTCCGGTACAGGTGTTGCTGGCGATATCGATTGCCGTTGTTCTGTTCTGCAATCTGTATAGTCGTTTTAAAAAGCTATTTGCCGTTTTAAGAGCGTTGGCAATTAAAAAGTTGTGACCTACATTTGTGCTTGTCGCCTTTTTGGCTAGACTGATTGATTAGGTAACCAGACCACAAAAGTGAGATAAGGGCTGTCAGGGTTTGGCTCTAAGGGTTGGTTATACCGTGACGAAAGCGTGCGAGTGGTTCAAAAGGCTCGTTTTAAATGGCAGAACAATGATTGTGGGTTCTAAAATGACATTACTTCGTACACTGTGCATTGCGGGTTCCATTTTATCGTTATCCGTGGCATCTGCTTGGGCTGAAGACATTGAGGCTGGTAAAGCGCGTTATGCAGAAAATTGCAGTAATTGTCATGGCCCGGCGGGCCGTGGAATGGCGAGTTATCCCAAAATATCAGGGCGCGATGTGGCTTACTTGGTGGATCGACTGGAGACTTATCGGGCAGGCACTAAAGTTGGCCCGAACTCAGGCCTCATGATTGCTATGGCTACCGATTTGACTGATGAAGAGATATCGAATCTTGCCGCCTACTTGAATGCTGTCGAATAAAAGGCTGGGTTCATTATACCGGGTACAGAGTAGCGCAAGTTCTCAACGCCAGGTATTGGATTACGAGAATCCCGGTGAATCTCTAAGCTGTAGGTTCACTACCATAACAGATTCAGAACCTGGTGATTCTAAACTCGTAACACAGATCCCTTATGGACAAGGGTGAAACAGTGATCGGATAAATTACACATTGATTCAATCCGAGATCTGAGTGAGTGGCTATAAAGGAGTGTTTAACCTGTAATAGACTGGTACAACACAATAATAATAGGAGCGGTATCAATGAAACAGTGTGCAAACATCCAAATGCTGTCGATAGCTCTACTGGGAGCCGCGACATTATCCGCATCCGCAATCGCTGATGACACCCGGCGCTTTCCGGAGCTTTCTACTTCAACGATTATGACAGGCCTGGACAACCCATGGGATATGGCGTTCCTTCAGGATGGCACTTTATTTTACACGGAAAAATGTCGGGGTTTGTCTGTTCGGTTGCCAGATGGAGCAGTCAATGCGTTACTGGGCATGAAGGACCAAGATGGTTACGCCAGTTCCGGTGATGATCTATTTTGTGAAGGTCAGGCTGGTATGCAGGGAGTCGCGGTAGATCCTGATTTCAACAGCAATCGATTGCTGTACGTCTATGCCACGTCTGACAAAACGGCCCCTGGGTCCAACCGGGTTTTGCGGATGACCGTCAACGAAGACTTTACAGACGTGGCGAACCGAACCGACATCATTGAAGACATCCCCTACAAGCCCGAGGCAAGCGATCACCCCTTTGGTGGGCCTGGCGCACACAATGGCGGACGCATTCGCTTTAGCCCGGGCGATGGATATTTGTATGTAACAACCGGCGATACTCACAACGGTGAAGTGCCGCAATCCGGCACTTTGTTAGGCGGTAAGGTTTTACGTGTCGATGGTGACGGCAATGCGGCACCCTTTAATAACAATAATAGAGGCTTCGACCCACGCATTTTCACCTTTGGTCATCGAAATGTTCAAGGCATCACCTTTGATCCGGTAACCCACCAGCCTGTGATTTCGGAGCATGGTCCATGGCACTCGGATGAAATAACGGCGTTAGTGGCCGGAGGGAATGGGGGTTGGGACCCTCGGGCAAACGTCAATGGCCGAGGCGATTGCCCGGATAACTATTGCGGTTATAGCCCCAATCAAATGGAGGGTGTTCCAGCAGCGAGTCGGGCATCGTTCATGCCAATGACAGATTTCTCAGCCTACCCGGATGCACTGCCACCAGCCTGGAATAATAACGGGTTGTCACAGGGCACGTCGTCTGCTGAGTTTCTGAAAGGTCATCAGTGGGGCGCCTGGAATGGGCGACTGGTAACTGGTGTCATGGGTATTGGGTTTGGCGGAACACCCGATGGGCAGCGCCTCGATGTTCTGGATTTAGCCGATGACAATCGCTCTGTAAAATCAGTCTGGAAAATGCCTATCGATATCAGGGCGCGTTTCCGGTCGGTTGTTCAAGGGCCCGATGGTAATTTGTATACCGCCGTTGACCAAGGCGAGATATATCAAATTCGACCCAATTGAGGTTTGGAGCTTCGTTAACGAACTGCCGTGGCATGTTATCACACCACGGTAGTTTTTCTGGAGGGAGATGATTGAGTTTCTCGTGAATTGAGCATAGCCTCTCCAGGCCACTTTGTTCTGATTGTGGGCGCACCCTTTATTGGGTTGTCTAAAGTCATTCAGGAATTCAAACGTTCCGCCACCAGATGATCCGGCAACTCAGGCAGCATTTCCTTGAGCAAACTGATTAACCGGTTATTCGCCCAGTTCTGTTTGTACACCAACCCAAAACGATAATGAAAAGCAGGTTTGAATGGCTTGATCAACAGGTCATCACGCGTTGCCTGGTGGTCGTAGGCGGTGATGGGGTTGATTAGGGTAATGCCGACGCCGTTGGCGACCAGCGAGCAAATAGAAGCAATATTGGCTTCGGTTTTGCCGGCAATGCGAATGTTATTCTCCGCTAAATGCAGTAGCAACTGGTCGACCGCAAGATTGGGCTGGTTGGGGATGACCAGATGCTGGCCTTTCAGGTCTTCGGTGGTAATGACGCTGGTTTTGGCCAGGCTGTGATTTCTGGGCATCAGACAGACCGCTTCGGTTGAGATCAGCTCGTCGACCACCAACGCCTGGCTGGTCACCGGCAGGGTGACGAACCCGACATCGAAATAACCGGCTTCAACCGCACGCACTATTTCCGGGCTGGGCATAATATCCAGATAGACGCTGTATTTTGGATTGTCGCTCAGAATGCGGGCGATGGTTTTGGGCACATAGGCAAAACCAAGAGCGGGTGCACAGGCGATGCGTATTCGCGACGCGCCAAATTCACGCAGCGCCACAATGCTGTGCTTCATGTTTTCCAGATTACTCAGTAACCCCAGAATCTCACCATAGAGTTCATCGGCCTCGGGCAGAGCAATCAGCCGTTTTTTGTGCCGCATGAACAGCGCAATGCCAATATTTTCTTCCAACTGCGCCAGAGAGCGACTGACACCCGACTGAGTAATGCCCAAATCCTTCGCCGTCCGGGTGGCGGTGCCGGTCTCATAGAGCGTTTTAAAAATCAGCAGAGATTTCAAAGAGTTAAGGTTTATATCGCTCATGCTGGCAAGTCTCGCAAGCGTATTTTGGGGCTAAAACATGAGTTTAAGTCATTAAGTAATGAAAAAACATTATGCGTTGAAATTAATTTTTAGCTGTTCCTATAATGCCAATAGATCAAAAAAACGACGCTTTGTTTATTAAGGAAGAGTGAGACCATGTCCAGCAATGCTTTGTTTTACCTGACCAGCAATGACATGCCGCTGGTCAGCCACGCTGATGGCATATATATCTGGGATACAGCAGGGCGTCGTTACATTGATGGTTGCTCCGGTGCCATCACCTGCAACATTGGTCACAACCACCCCATTGTAAAACGCGCCATGGTTGAGCAGCTCGATAAAATTGCGTTCAGCTATCGTACCCAGTTCGAAAGCCAGGTCGCACTTGATCTGGCAAACAGAATGGTTGATTTAACAGATGGTGATCTGGAAAAAGTCTTCTTTGTCGGCAGTGGGTCGGAGGCCGTTGAAAGCGCGATCAAGTTGGCCGTCCAATATTTTGTCGCCAGAGAGCAACCAGAGCGTTGCCAGTTTGTCTCGCTGCGTCCTTCGTATCACGGTAGCACCCTGGGCGCCCTGGGGCTGACCGGATACGAACCCCTGGAAGCACCCTATCGCTCGATCACGATTGGCTCGGTCAAGGTGCCTTCGCCGGATCTGTATCGTTATCACGAAGCGAGTGTTGAAGAACACATTGCCGCCGTGCTGGAACAGACTGAAAGCGCCATTTTGAAGGCAGGCCCGGAGACCATCGCGGCCATCGCGCTTGAGCCGGTTGGCGGCGCCAGCACGGGTGGCCGTATGGTTACCCGGGCTTATATGGAAGGGTTGCGCGCTCTGTGTAACCGCTATGGTTGCCTGTTGATCATGGACGAAGTGCTCAGTGGCATGGGCCGCACCGGCGCCTGGTTTGCTTACCAGCATTACGGCGTAGCGCCCGATATTCTGGCACTGGCGAAGGGCCTGGGCTCCGGCTATTACCCCATTGCTGCCATGATGGCGCGCCAGGAACTGGTCGATGTGGTGAGTCGCAATGGCGGCTTCATGCACGGCCATACTTACGCTGGTAACCCTCTCGCCTGCGCCACCGGCCTTGCGGTCATTGAGGTGATGAACTCGGAGCAACTGGTCAGCAATGCCGCCGAACAGGGCGTCTATTTGCGCCGGCAGCTCGAACAGCTGGCCGAAAAATACGATTGTATTGGTAACGTGCGCGGTATTGGTTTACTGCAAGGTGTAGAGCTGGTGCAAGACACCGTCAGTAAACAACCTTTCCCGGCCGCCTTTAACGCCTTCGACAAGTTGACGGCTCTGGCCAAGGCGCGCGGCTTGCTGATTTACCCGAGACGCTGCCTGAACGGTCTGGAGGGAGATCATGTATTGATCACACCGCCTTTGACGGTGACCGCAGCAGACATCGACGACATTATTGCTCTGCTCGATGACAGCCTGGCTGACTTTGAACAACTGGCAAGAGAGCGGGCAGCCTGATCATGAAAAAGAACCGCACCCTGGAACAGGCCATTGCCGCCATCCCCTCGGGCGCCGTGGTTATGGTGGGTGGTTTCGGCAACCCGGGTACGCCGTTCAGTTTGATCAATGAATTACTGCGCCAGGGGCAGACCGACCTCACGCTTATTAAGAACGATGCCAACGAAGCTGGCCACGGCGTGAGCCGACTGATCGAGAATGGTCAGGTACGCCAGTTAATTACCACTCACATTGGCCTGAACAAAGTCGTGATCGACCGGATGAACCAGGGCGATATCGACGTGGAATTTCACCCTCAGGGCATACTGGCAGAAAAGATTCGAACGGCGGGGGCCGGCAGCTTTGGTTTCCTGACCGACATCGGCATCGATTCTGACATTACCCACCCGGAAGATCTGCTCAACTGGCAAGGCCAAACCTACAAGGTGGAAATGGCATTGTCGGCTGATTATGCGCTCATACATGCCGCCCAGGCTGACTGGCTGGGCAACCTGGTGTATCAGGGCTCGGCCATCAATTTCAGCCCGTTAATGGCGATGGCGGCGAACCACATTATTGTCGAGACACTGGATCTCGGTGCACCGGGCCGATTCAAGCCGGAGCAGGTACACACGCCCGGTGCCTTTGTCGACAGCGTGGTGCCGTTGGAGTCACTCACCTCAGACTACGGGGTTCTGGAGCATCATGTCCGCCGCTGAACGCATTTTGCGCCGGGCGGTGACTGAGGTCACCCCGGGCAGCATCGTTAACCTGGGTATCGGCCTGCCTACGCAGGTCATGCACTACCTGCCGGATGACTTTGATGTTCAGATTCATTCAGAGAATGGCATTCTCGGTGCCTGGAAACAGGCTGCACCGGAATGGATGGATCCCTCTCTGATTGATGCCGCTGGCGCCTACGTCTCGCTGCGTGAGGGCGCGAGCCTGTTCGACAGCGCCGTCTCTTTCGCCATGATACGCCGGGCCCGGCTAGACTTGACGATGATCGGTGCCTTCGAAGTCGACGCGCACGGCAACCTCGCCAACTGGAAAATTCCGGGCAAGTTCTCGCCGGGCATCGGTGGTGCCATGGAGCTGGCTCAAAAAACAAAACGCATTGTCGTGCTGACTACCCATACCGACAAACAGGGTCGCCCAAAAATTCTCGAGACCTGCCGCTTGCCGCTTACCGCCAAAGCCTGTGTCAGTCGAATTATTTCAGATTTGGCCGTGATCGACGTGACCGACCAGGGGCTGGTGGTGCGTGAGAAATTGCTCGACATCAGCGACGCCGATTTGCAGGGGCAGACCGAAGCTGAGCTGACGTTCGCGATCGGGGAGGCGCCACATGACTTTGACTGAACGCGAAACCGCCCCCGTTGTCGAGGAAGAATGCTCGGGCAATGGCGCACTGGCGTGTTTGCACCAGGGCTATGGCGGTGACTTTGTACTGATTCCCGAGCCCTTCGGTCCAACGTTACTGGCTGGCCAGGTCGGGGTACTCTGGTTCAAGCTCGGTGTGCGCGGCAAGCCCGTCCACGTTCAGGCAGCGAGCACAGGCATTAACGCCATCGAAAAATTGCAACGGCTCACCCCCTGGTTGCAAGACCTGGAAGCTGAACTTAACGAACGACACCGTCAGGGGCCCTACCAGGCTATCGATCATCCCTTTAACCTGAATATTGGCACGATTTCCGGTGGCAACTGGCCTTCCAGTGTGCCGGCCTTCGCCGAAATGGAAGGGCGAATAGGCTTTCCGCCGGGCATGACCAAGCCTGTTTATCTGACCCACTACCAGCGTACCGCGATCAGTCGGGCGACGACATTGACCAGTGTGAAGAGGTGCAATGCATCGATGCATGCGTTGTTTAAATAAAGTCTGAACAGGAATAAGAATATGAAGACATTTACTAAAAAGTTCTCACAAACTCTGGCGACTGCTGCCGTGGTACTTGGCGCAACAGCGTTGGTAACCATGCCGACTCAGGCGCGCGACCTGCCCGACATTCGCGACGATGTCTTTCAGGTGGCCAACTCCGGTGCCTACCCTCCCTTCAGTTACGTTAACACCCAGGGCGAGCTGGTAGGGTTCGACGTCGACATTGCCGAAGCACTGGCTGAAAAGGTGGGCGTGGAAGTCAACATTCAATCGTCCCCCTGGAATGGCATCATCGCCGCCCTGGCTGGTGGCCGGTTTGATGCCTGCATTTGCAGCATGAGCGTTACCGAAGAACGCCAGCGTGCGGTTGACTTTACTGACTCATACTACAGCGCTGGCCTGTCGGTCTGGGTGCAGGAAAGTACAGACGACATCAACAGCATCGACGACTTCTCCGGCAAACGGGTTGGTTCCACTCTGGGTGAAACCGGTAACCAGTGGGCCGTGGAAAATGGCGAAGGCGAATGGCGTAACCAAACCTTCCAGGGCTTGCCTGACATGATGAACGGTCTGACCACAGGCCGTATCGATGTCATGATCGCCGATGACGTACCGGTTCTGGTCGCGATGCAGGAAAACGCACCCGCCATCAAGATGGTCGACGTCGGTGAACTGCCACGCTGGCCAGCTGCCATTTCCATTCAGCAGAACAAGCCTCAGTTGAAGGCAGCCTTGAACGATGCCCTAGCTGAAATCAAGGCAGACGGAACCTATCAGGATATCGTTGATAAGTGGATTGGTGAAGGTGCCAATATCGAGTAAGGGCTGATCAAAAGAGCCAGTTTATTTTCATTTTTTGAAATGGTACTGGCTTTGTTGATCCGGTTATTTGAGTTTCCGTGTTTACAGAGACTAGCGACGGGTGTCAGGTGCGCCTCTGAGGGGGAGTCCGCAGCATGGATGTAGCGGTCTAGGCTCCATGGACGGATTCACGCCGACCCCTCAGAGGCACACCTGATATCCGGCGCGGCCCCTTGCCACTGAATAAGCGCATGCACTGGGAACTTGTACAATAACAGTAAAAGGTATGACCATGGATTTTGAATTAATGGTCGAGGTTACGCCCCTGTTGATCAGGGCAGCCTGGGTTACGATCGATATTTCTTCCCGTGCTATTTTCTTTGGGTTCTTTGTCGCTTGTGGACTGGTGTTTTTACAGACCTTCCGCTTTGCGCCCATCCGCTGGTTTGCCCGCGGTTATATCAGTGTTGTTCGAGGGACACCCTATTTCGTGCAGTTGCTGCTGGTGTTCTATGGCGGGCCGAGTGTTGGCTTGCGGTTGGATCCCATCACCTGCGGTGTCGTGGTTGGCGCGTTCAATATTGGCGCCTACATGAGCGAAGCGATTCGGGGTTCCATTGAATCGGTTGATAAAGGGCAGAGCGAAGCCGCCCGGTCATTGGGTTTTGGCAAAGTGCAGACCATGGTATCCATTGTGCTGCCACAGGCGGCGAGCCTGATGATTCGTTCTGTGGGAGTACTGGCCATTGTTCTGGTTAAGAACTCTTCACTGGTCTCCATTATTTCTGTGGTTGAATTGACTTATCAGGCACAGCGTCTGATTGGGTCGACCTATAAGCCGCTGGAAATTTTCACCCTCAGTGCCCTGATGTACATCATCATCATTTATGCGGTTATGGGCATTATCGAGTTGGCCTATCGTCGTGTCATCCGGTACACCACCCAATAGGAGGCAGCACTGATGGAATTTGATTTTACACCGGTCATTACTTACTTCCCCACCCTGCTTCAGGGCGTGGGTGTGGCCTTATTGATCGCCGTTGTTGTGGCACTGTTTTCCATACTGGGCGGGTTGGTGGTTGCGGTTATATCCATTTATACCAACAAGGTGGTGAGCTGGCCATTGCGCTTTTTTATCTGGCTGTTTATGACCACACCGCTGCTGCTTCAACTCTATTTCCTATACTTTGGTCTGGGTGACTGGATCCTGATTCCAGCCATTGTTGTCGGTATTCTGGGGCTTGGCTTTCACTACATGGCCTATAACGCCGACATTTTTATTGCCACTATAAAATCGGTATCTGACGGTCAGTATGAGGCCTCCCGTTCACTGGGTTTTGGGCATTGGAACACCATTCTGTACATCATTGTGCCCCAGGCGTTTATTCGCTCGGTTCCCCAGTTGGGTAACAATATGATTCTGATGGTGAAAGATACCTCGGTACTCTCTGCCATTGGTGTTGCTGAGCTGGTTTACGCGTCTCAGTATGCGATAAGCGTGTCTTTCCGCCCATTCGAATTTTTTATTGTCATCGCCCTGATGTACTACGTGATCAATATTTTTATGGAACTGGGTCAGGCCTGGCTGGAACGGAAGACTGCGTACCGCCGATAGCTGCCCCTATACAAGAATGAAACTGGAGCTTTTTTATGAGCACAGAAAATAATTCAGAAGTACCCATGGTAGAAGTCCGCAATGTGCATAAGCGCTTTGGCGACCTGCAGGTTTTGAAGGGGATCGACCTGACCGTCAACCGCGGCAAGATCATCTCCATCATTGGGCCTTCCGGTTCAGGCAAAAGCACGCTGTTGCGATCGGTTAATCATCTGGAAGTGATCGATGAGGGCACCATTTTGCTCGATGGTGTTCAGGTCAACCGGCCCGATATTAAAGGTCTTGCTTTCGAGCGACACATTAACAACATTCGCCAGAACATGGGTATGGTGTTTCAGCACTTTAACCTGTTCCCGCATTTGTCGACCATCGACAACGTTACCCTGGCACCGCGCAAGCTCAAAGGCATGGATAAGAAAACCGCCCGCGATCTTGGTATGGAACAGCTGGAGCGG
This sequence comes from Saccharospirillum sp., assembly GCF_040881935.1. NCBI lineage: Bacteria > Pseudomonadati > Pseudomonadota > Gammaproteobacteria > Oceanospirillales > Saccharospirillaceae > Saccharospirillum > Saccharospirillum sp. Next base: position 11,966 of record NZ_JBBECH010000061.1, read on the forward strand.
GTGGGGCTCGCCGAAAAAGCCGATGTCTTTCCAAATTGGCTATCGGGCGGGCAAAAGCAGCGTGTAGCCATTGCCCGGGCGCTGGCCATGAAACCCAAGGTGATGCTGTTCGACGAGGCGACCTCAGCGCTCGATCCTGAACTGGTCGATGAAGTAAACCGGGTGATGCGCAGCTTAGCTGACGAGCACATGACCATGTTGATCGTGACGCACGAAATGGGTTTCGCGCGGGATGTCTCCGACTGGGCTCTGTTTATGGATGGCGGTGTTGTGGTGGAAGAGTGCACGCCGGACAAACTGTTCAGTAACCCGGATCAGGAGCGCACGCGTAATTTCCTGCAAAAACACCTCGGCAATAACCACTAGGCGGTGCATCGTGAAATGCTATTACCATGAGGCGCAAAGCTCACACGCGCCCAAACATTTTTTTCTGCGCGGGCAACCGGCACCCTCACCGGAACAGCCGGTGCGCGCCGAGCGCCTGACAGAGGCAATCGATACCGCAGGCGCTAGCCTGACGCTGTTGCCACCGCTTGCCCGGGATCCACTTCTGCTCGACAGACTGAAGCGCATTCATACCAGCCGTTATCTCGATTTCCTTGAGAACGTGGTTGAACGCTGGCGAGCCTTGCCCGGAGCATCCGACATAGTCGCACCCAATGTGCACCCCTGTGGCCATGCCAGCTTCTACCCGCGCCACATTGTTGGCCAGGCAGGCTGGCATCTGCACGACATGGCCTGCCCGATGGACGAAGGCAGCTACACCGGTATTCTCGCCAGTGCCACGACGGCTCAGGCAGCGGCCGGTGCCGTTTTGGAAGGTGAAGCAGTGAGCTACGCCCTATGCCGGCCGCCAGGCCACCATGCAGGGCCGGAGCGGGCAGGGGGGTTCTGCTTCCTGAATAATACAGCGCTGGCGGCAACCGTTTTGCGTGAACGCTATGAACGTGTGGCGATCATCGATGTCGACCTGCACCATGGCAATGGCACCCAGGATATATTCTGGCAAAGAAGCGACGTCTGGACCGGCTCTGTGCACGTCGACCCTGCAGACTTTTACCCGTTTTACTGGGGTGCGGCGGCCGAAGTGGGGGACGGTGACGGCAAGGGTTACAACTGCAACGTACCGTTACCTCTGGGTGCCAACGGCATCGCCTTTTTACAGGCACTGTCACGGCTGTTGTCGGCGCTGGCAGAGTTCAACCCCCAAGCCATAGTCATTGCGCTCGGGCTGGATGCCCATAAAGACGACCCCCTGGCCGGCATGACACTTGAAACCGAAGATTTCTACCGCATTGGCCAGCGCCTGGCGCAGGTGAAAGGCCCCAAGGTCATTGTTCAGGAGGGCGGCTACCCAACCGACAGTCTCGGTGATAATCTTGCCGCCTTTTTGCATGGCTTCCGGCGGGGCTGATAGCCTTTTTTAACCCATTGTATCCAATCAACAGAGTGCATTTTATGAGTGATCGTTACATCGACAGCAACCACCGCATGAGCCAGGCCGTTGTTCATGGAAGCACGGTTTATCTGGCAGGCCAGGTAGCCCCAGACGCCAGCGCTGGCATGCGCGGCCAGACCGAGCAGATCCTGCAGGGCATTGACCGCCTGCTGGCCGAAGCCGGAACCGACAAATCCCATATTCTGTCGGCCACCATCTGGGTAACCGACATGGCCGAGTTCAGTGAAATGAACGCCGCCTGGGATGCATGGGTAGTGCCCGGTCGCACCCCGGCGCGCGCCTGCGTCACCGGTAACCTGGCCATGCCGGAGTGGAAAGTGGAGATCATGATGATGGCTGCCTTGCCAGCGTAAACCTGCCAGCGGTGTCTTCGCGGCCAGGTTGCCGCGAGGGCTTTATATTATAAGTGCATAACAAGACAATGAATTTGTATTTCTTGTTTTAAGAAAGAATCGTTAGACTGTCTCCATTGTTACTACATTTCCGCAGGAGAGAGATCATGGTGTTACGTTCCGTATTTGCCTCAGTCGCCCTGTCGCTGGCTTCTGGCCTGGCGATGGCATCGACCCCGCTGGTCAGTGCCGACTGGCTGAACAATGAATTGAACAACCCCTCGATAACAGTGCTCGATATTCGCTCGGCCGATGCCTTTGCTGAAGCCCATGTGCCCGGCTCTGTGTTTCAGACCTACGGCGACTGGCGTGCCGAGCGTGAAGGCGTGACCGGCAATCTGCCTGAGGTTACCGATCTGGCCAAGATGATTGGTAACCTCGGGATCGATAACGAACAGCAGGTGGTTATTGTGCCCCCGGGTGAAAATTCGTCGGATTTTGGCAGCGCGGCACGTGTCTACTGGACGTTCAAGGTGCTGGGTCACAATTCGGTTAGCATTCTGAACGGTGGTTACAAAGGCTGGGTTCAGCAAGGGTTCGAGGTGGCCAGTGCACCAATCAGCCCGGCACCTGCCCAGTTTGAGGTCGATTTTCAACCGCAGTACCTGGCCACGACTGAGGATGTTCAGGCCAATCTGTCCAATGGTGACGTGCAATTTGTAGACGCTCGCCCTTCCGACTTCTACACCGGTCAGACCAAGGCAGGCCCGGCCCGGGTTGCTGGCACGTTGCCAGGGTCGATCAACCTGCAGGAAGGTACCCTGGTTGATACCCGTGATGGGGTAGCTTACTTCCTGACGCAAGACCGTATTCGCCAGCTGGCCGAAGACGCGACCCTGAAACTGGATGCAGGCCGCACGGTCACCTTTTGCAACACCGGCCACTGGGCTGCAACCGATTGGTTTGCCTTGTCTGAAATTGCCGGTCTGCCGAATGTCGCGATGTATGACGGTTCCATGACAGCCTGGACGCAGGATCCCGATCGTCCGGTACAGACTGAGAAGCGTGGCTTGGGTAGACTGCTTGGCATATTTGGCGGCTAGTATTCTCTGAGTTTACTGTCGTTAAGACGTACAGCGCCTCCTTAGGCGCTGTTTTGCGTTTATAATCTCTATCACCATGTTTCAGCCTGAGGGCGTTGCTGTATGACTGTATCCAATGCACAGGCGACTGTGGAAGCCGCTGGCAAGTTTCCCAAAGTCGACCGCTTTATCATTACCCTGTCTCTGCTTGGGATGGCGTTACTCGCCAGCCTCATTTGGCTCGAAACCGCGCCGTTTCTGGTCGGACTGTTCTTTGTCGGTGCCCTGTTGGGGATTGCTCTGTATCACGGTGCTTTCGGGTTCACCGCTGGTTGGCGTAACTGGGTGGTCACCGGTAACGGAACAGGCATGAGAGCCCAGTTGTTTCTGCTCGGTCTGGCCTGCCTGCTGATCGTGCCCGTGGTGTCCGGTGGCATAGAAGGAACGGCAGGCACCATTGCGCCGGTGGGCGTTTCGCTGATAGTTGGGTCCTTTCTCTTCGGTTTTGGCATGCAACTGGGTGGTGGATGCGGCTCCGGTACGCTGTTTACCGTGGGTGCCGGGAACCTGCGCATGACGTTGACTCTGATTTTTTTCATCATCGGCTCGGTGGTGGGTACGGTGCACTTACCTTTCTGGCTTGATGCACCGGGCACCGACCCGATTCAACTGACGTCAAGTCTTGGCCCCTGGGGGGCGATTGCCCTGCAATGGGTTGCCCTTGCGGGGCTTTGGTGGTTGGTTGGGCGTCGTGAAAAACGGATGACTGGCAAAACCAGCCACGGCTTGCTGGATCGTGACCGGTCGGTATCGGTTTTTCGCACCCTCCTGACCGGACGCTGGCCGTTTCTGTGGGCTGCCGTAGTGTTGGCCGTGGGTAATTTACTGACGGTCATCCTGAGCGGTACCCCCTGGGGTGTGACGTTTGCCTTCGCACTCTGGGGTGCCAAAATTGCGCAGTTCATCGGCATTGATATGACTCAGGTCGAGTTCTGGACCTGGGATTATGGCGCACTGGCGTTGCGGGATTCCCTGCTGGTTAATGTACCCTCAGTCATGAATTTTGGAGTGTTGTTGGGTGCCATGCTGGCGGCTGGCCTTGCCAACAAGTACAACGCTGGCAGCAAGAACCCGCTGGTATTAAGGTCGGTGCTTGCCGCCGTGATTGGCGGTTCATTGATGGGGTACGGCGCACGCCTTGGCTTTGGTTGTAACATTGGCGCCATGTTCTCAGGTATTGCCTCAGCCAGCGTTCATGGCTGGATCTGGTTTGCATCGGCCTTTGTGGGCTCGTTGCTGGGTATTAAGGCCCGCCCTTATTTCGGCTTGGGTAATTGAGGAGGCAGGGAATGGAACGCATGTATAAACGCTGGCGTGTCGTGGTGATTATGTCGGCCATTCTGTTCGTGGTGATGGCTGATCACCTGCGCAGCCCAACGTTCGCCTTCAACATGGGCCAGGGTACTCAAACCACGTTGATGCAGCGTGATCTCGGCGCCTGCGCACCCTGCGGTGCACCTTGTCCTTCCGAGCGGAAATAACGACCTAAAACAGTCTTGCGCACAGGAATTTCTTATCGGCAAGTCTGTTTCTTCCCGAGGTGAGTGGTTACTATCGTCCGCTCACTGATCGGAGTTCCGTATGCAAAACTGGGTATTTCTGAGCATTGCCATTGTCGCCGAGGTGATCGCCACCTCGGCGATGAAATCCAGTGAAGAGTTTTCCAGATTCTGGCCTTCGCTGATTGTGGTTGTCGGGTACGTGCTGGCCATTTATTTTCTGTCACTGACACTCAGAACGATTCCGGTCGGCATCGCCTACGCCATCTGGGCAGGCATGGGCATTGTGCTGATTGCACTCGCTTCCTGGCTGCTCTATGGCCAGCGGCTCGACTTTCCGGCGATATTGGGCATGGGCTTCATCATTGCGGGTGTTGTCACCATCAATGTATTCTCCAAAGCTGGTGCACATTAAGCCCGGTGGTCAACAAATCGGAAAGGACGCTGAGCGTAAAAACCATTGGACTATTGGGTGGCATGACGCAGGCCTATTACCGGTTGCTAAATGAGAATGTCAAATCGGCGCTGGGTGGCCTGCATTCGGCCAAAGTGATTCTGTACAGTGTGGACTTTGCTGAAATAGAAGCTCTACAGCACCGGGGCCAATAGGGTGCAACCGCGCAGATACTGTCTGCAGCGGGCAGGGCTCGGTTAGTCTGGTTCGACTGAGAGGGTAACCTGGTCCCGGCCAGAGTGTTTGGACTGGTACAGGGCTTTGTCGGCGGCGTCCAGAACGGTCGAGATGCTCTCATTGTCGGTCACCGTGGTTGTGGCCACGCCAATGCTCAGGGTGACATAGCCAGTGTCGTTAGTTGGGTGCGGGATGGCGCGGCTACGAATGTTTCTGAGAATGCGCTGAGCCGACTGACGGGCCGCTTGCTGGTCTGCGTCGACCATCAGAATTAAAAACTCCTCGCCGCCGATGCGCAATGGGTAGGCTTCTTCAGAGCGAAACCCCGAGCGAATGATGTCGGCAATGTCGCGCAGGCAGTCGTCGCCCTGCAGGTGGCCCAGAGTGTCGTTGTATGGCTTGAACCAGTCGATGTCGATCATCAGGGCCGAGATCGTTCGGTTCTGGCCATTCAGCGTCAGTAGCCGCCGCAGACGGTCCAGTGCGCGGCGATTGCCCATTCGGGTCAGTGCGTCGGTTTCCGCTTCTACCAGCGCTTGTTGGTACTCATGCTGCAAAATGTTGGTGGTGTGCTTGGCCCGGGTAATATCGACCCCAATGCTAAGAATACCGAGGTCTGGAATGACTGTTTCGGACATCAGAATCCAGCGACCATCGACGGTATCGACCTCAAATTGCCGGTAAGGAATAACACCCCGGCGCTCTTGAGCACGCTTTAGCCAGTCTTCGATGTCCTCCGCTTCGATCTGTAAGCCTCCCGCCGAACGATGGTTGTCCCGAATGACCATCTCCCAGTGCGGGTGCGTACCGGGCTTTTGCTGCGTGAGCTCATAGTAGGTGGTGTTGGCATAGACCAGTACGTCGGCTTCATCATAGAGAGATACAGCCGAACCACTGGCTTCGAACAGCCGGGTCAGGGTGGGTAACAGGCCACCGACCGGCTTGGGTGCGTTGGGAGACGTCATAAACTCCTTCGGTACCTCTGATTGGCTCATAAAATACACTTTGGTGAGGTATTGATGATTCCCCTAAGGTAGATAATAGCCTCACTACCCTAACCTGGCTAACGCAGATTATGCTGGCTACGGAAACCTGGTATTCGAACCGGGTCAGTCGGGAGTCGGCTAACTGAGGGGCGTGTCGGAAGCGGCTTGTTTGGGCGATAGAAACGCCCGTATTTCGGCTTCCACTTCATCGTGATTCGTCATGTGGATGCAATGGCCTTCGGTATCCAGAATTCTGAGCAACCCCTTGGGCAATTTTCGGGAAACGTATTCACCTACCTTTACCGAGGCCAGTGAGTCTATCTTACTTTGCAGCACCAGGGTCGGAATCTGGCAATTTGGCAGCAAACTGCGGTGGTCTGAAAAGAAGGTGGCTTTGGCAAAGGTTTTTGCGACGAGTGGATCAGTGGAGCAGAAACTGCCTGAAAGCTCTTCGACCATGTGGGTGTCCGCCCCGCCACCCATAACCAGCGGGGCCAGGTAATTGGCCCAGCCGATGTAGTTTTTGTCCATCAGGTCGATGAGTTCTTCCAGGTCTTCACGTTCAAACCCGCCTTCGTATTCGGGAAGGTCGTTCAGGTAGTAGGGTGATGGACACACCATCACCAGATGGTTGACCCGATCGGGTGATTTCATGGCCGCGATCATGCCAATGACTGAACTGACCGAGTGGCCGACCAGGATGACGTTGTCGAGCTCCAGTGCGTCCAGAATCTCGGTAATGTCGGTAGCATAGCCCTCGAGTGTGGCGTAGCGGTGTGTACTAAATGCGGAAAGATCGGAATGTCCGGAACCGACGTAGTCGAAGGTAATGATGGTGTGATCGCGCTGCAGGGAGTCTGTTACATAGCGCCACATGGTCTGGTCGCATCCGAAACCGTGCGCGAACATTAGGGTGCGCTCTCCGCTTCCGAACACCTTGACGTTATTTCGTTGCCTGATTGTACATTCGTCCATCGGAAGTTCCTTGTCGGTCAATCATTACTGGAGTGCGATACGATGCCGGATTTTCGGCTTGCCACCCAGGGCTCAATCGCTTCGCCCGGCATGGGTCTGCTGATGTGATAGCCCTGACCGCTCTGGCAACCCAGTTGAAGCAGGGCTGCCTGTTGTTCGGCGCTTTCAATGCCTTCGGCAATCGCCTGGCAATTGAAGGCTTTTGCAAAGCCGATAATGCCGTTGATAATGGCGATGTTATTTGGGTTGGTTAACATGTCCTGCACAAAGGTTCGGTCGATTTTCAGGGTGTCGACTGATAGGTCTCGCAGATGGGAGAGTGTCGAATAACCGGTACCAAAGTCATCCAGTGACACCCGCAAACCCATGCGCCGACAAGCCGCTATGACGTTGGCTATATTCATGCTGTCGTTAATCGCGGAGGTTTCCAGTAGCTCAAGTTCGAACTGTGCTCTGGGCAGGTCCGAAAACCGGTTGAATAACACGGTCAACCGTTCCAGGAAGTGCGGGTCCATTAACTGAAAGCCAGATACATTAACGCTGACGGGCAGCTGCAGCCCGCTCTGGTACCAGCTGTTTGCCTGCTTCAGCGCGGTGGCGATGACCCAGTCTCCCAGTTCTTGTTCAATGCGTTTGTTTTCAATGTTCGGTAGAAAATTGGCAGGCATTAACAGGCCGCGCTCGGGGTGTTGCCAGCGAATCAGTGCTTCAACTCCTATCACTGCACCCGTTGTCAGGTTTATCTTCGGTTGATAATGCAGTACGAATTCGTCGTTCTCGATGCCCAGTCGAACCTGGGTGGTCAGTTTCTGGTGTGTTCTCTGGGTTGTTTCCCATTCCTGGTTAAACCAGCGGAACTGGTTTTTACCGGCCAGCTTGGCTTCATACATGGCCTGATCGGCTTGTCGGATCAGCTGTTCAGGCTCTACCGCGTTGCGTTGCGGATAGCGTGTGGCACCGGCACTGGCTGAAATAGAGAGTGTTTTGCCGTTGATCTGGAAGGGTGTGTTTAACTGATTAACGATGCGCTGGATCATCAGCGTATTGGTTGTTGCCTCGTCAGCCGTTTGCTGCAACAAGACGACGTATTCATCGCCGCCATAACGGGCGACAAGATCGGTAGTGCGCAAACTGCGGGTAAGGCGTTGACCGACGGCTTTAAGGAACTGGTCGCCCACCGGGTGGCCGTGGGTGTCGTTTATGGTTTTAAAGCCATCCAGATCAATAAAAATAATCACAAACTGACTCTGGGACAGAGCGGGGTCATTCATGCGATCGGATAAATATTGGGTTACTGATAACCGGTTAGGCAGCCCAGTCACGTCATCGGTGACGGTTCGGGCTTCCAGAAACCGGGCTTTTTCTTCAAGCAGGTTGCGGGCGTCGATCAGTTCCTGAAACAGTTTGTCGCGTTGTGAGGCATTGATGAAGGTCCAGTGAACTCTGTTCTCATCTTCTTCATCCCGACGAATGTTGGTTACAACTGAACATTTTTTCCCGTTCGCGGTTTTAAGCGTCAGTTGAATTTCGTCGCAGGCTCCTTCTTTAAGCAATAAAGGGGCAATATAGCTCTCAAACAGTATGCAGGAGGCCAGCGTAAAAATGTCGAACAGTGGTGTTCCGCCCAGGTCGTCGTGGTTCAGGTGATTTAAGGCGTAGCGGTTGGCATAGAGTATGGACCGTTCATTGTCGGTGACCAGGTAGCCAGATGGCATCAGGTCGAGTGAACCCTGGGTTCGGGCGGTTTCCATGGTGTGCTCCGGATATTTGTTTCATCAATACACTCAAAGGCCCAGTTTAGCGCGTTTTCACGTGTCAGCCAGCGGCAGACGGGGGGTTGCGCAGCCCTGGCCCACTTACAGCGCCAGGTGCCTGAGCTCGGGGGATTCCGTGCTGTAACGCCAGTATTGTTCGAATACCTCGAGTTGCTGACGCACGGTGGCGCGGTCGTCATAGTGAACGAAACCGATGTAGCCAGTCTCTGAGTTGCGGTACACAAGACCACTGCGGTCACTGAGCAGGAAGGTGCCTTTCATCGGTTCGGTATCGAGAATTTCAGGTTTGATGACCCGTATTTCGATGCGCGACAGGCGTTTTATCAAATCCAGCCAGGCGTGGCGGCCCTGCACGACGGGGCTGGTTTCGGTAACCAGAATGCGCACCTTGCTGCGCCGGTTGCATACGGCAAACTGGCGCAGGGCATCTGTGAGGGCATCGCTGCCCAGCCAGTCGCGGTCGAGGTCGGTGCTCAGTACCGTCAGTTCACGGCCAGCCTGGTTGATCAGCTCGCGGCTGTGTTCGATGAAGTCGTCCAGGGTGTTCAGTCGAATCACGCCGGTGTCATTACGCTCTGTCATAGTGAGCCTCCGCTTGGCAGCGAGTGATTAGTTCCGCATTGACACTTCGTTCAGTGAATCCCGGATCGATAGGAAGCTGCGGTAGCGTCTGGGCAGTAGTTTACCCGATTCCACGGCGGCCCGTACCGCACAACCCGGTTCGGTTTCGTGCGCGCAGTCACGGAATTTGCATAGCCCGGCGGCGTCATCGAGTTCCGGGAAGCCCTGAAACAGGCTGTCGGTTTCAACGTGCCAGAGCCCGAATTCGCGAATGCCGGGGCTGTCGATCAGGTTGCCGGCACCGGGAATGTGGTACAGCGCCGCCGTGGTGGTGGTGTGCTTGCCTTTGCCGGTAGCTTCGGAGATGGCGCCAACGCGAATCACTTCATCGGGCAGCAGGGCGGCAATGATGGACGATTTGCCCACGCCAGACTGGCCCACGAACACGGAATTACCGTCGGCCACCAGGGCGCGAATGGCTTGCATGCCTTCTTCGGTCTGGGCCGAGACGGAGTGGGTCTCGTAGCCGAGTTCTTTGTATTCTTCGAGTTCCCGCACCATGTCTGGTGCCTGATCGAGTTGATCGGACTTGTTGAGCAAAATGATGGGGTGAATGTTGTCGTGGGCAGCGGCCACCAGGTAGCGGTCGATCAGGTTGGCCGGAGTGCGTGGCGTTGGTGCGGCGACGATGATGATTCGATCGATGTTTGAAGCCACCGGGCGCAACTGGCCGCGTGAATCGGGCCGGCTGAGCAGGGTGCGGCGTTCTTCGGTGGCGACGATAACGCCACCTTCCTGCGGGTCTGGCTGCCAGATCACCTGGTCGCCGGTGACCAGCGGCGGCAGGTTGCTGCGTTTATGGCAGCGAACCGTGGTGCCATCGTCGGCTTCCACCTCGGTGGTGATGCCGTAATGCGCGATGATGAGCCCGCGTCGCGCCTCGCCCAGTTCACCGCCTTCCAGTTGGGATTCGATTTTATCGGCCTTTTTCTGGGCACGAGCCAGTCGTTCGTCCTGGACTTTCTGTATGCGGTGCTGTTGCTGGCGGGTCAGCTTGCGTTTACTCATGAATCGACGGTGCTTCTCTTGGGTTATACTCTAGGCACATTCTACTCCCTAAACCCCTTTCGGGGGGCATAAAAGGCATTTTGACATGGATAAAAAATCGAATCTGATCTGGGTTGACCTGGAAATGACCGGTCTGAACCCGGATACCAACCGCATCATCGAGATCGCGACCGTGGTGACCGATAAAGACCTGAATGTTATCGCTGAAGGCCCGAATCTGGTGGTTCACCAGAGCGATGCGGTGCTCGATGCGATGGACGAATGGTGTACCACTCACCACGGTGAATCCGGCCTGACGCAGCGGGTAAAAGACAGCACCCTATCGGATGCCGAGGCTGAGGCGCAAACACTGGCATTTTTGCAAGACTGGGTCGAGCCTGGCCAGTCGCCCTTGTGCGGCAATTCGATCTGGCAGGACCGGCGGTTTCTGATTCGTTACATGCCGAAACTGGATGAATACTGCCACTACCGCAATATCGATGTATCGACTCTGAAAGAACTGGCCCGTCGCTGGCGGCCGGAGGTGCTGGATGGGTTTCAGAAGAAAGGTAGCCATCGCGCGCTGGACGACATTCTGGAGTCTATTGGTGAGCTGAAACACTACCGAGAGCATTTCATTCGTCTGGACTGAAGGACCGAAAATCTTCGTCGAAACGGTGAGTGGGAACTTACTCACCGTTCAGTTTATCCTCCGCAATTTCGGTATCTTGGCCGCTGGCGAGGCCTTGCGATTGGAGGCGCAGGTCTCCGATTTCTAAAAATCACCACCTCCATTTGGATTTAAGGTCTGCCCAGTCATGTAGGAGCCGTCGTCACAGGCGAGAAAAACGTAACAGCTTGCCACTTCGCAGGGTTCCCCAGGGCGGCCCAATGGTACGTTGCTACCGAACTTGCGGATTTTCTCTTCATCAAAGCTGGCAGGGATGAGCGGCGTCCAGATAGGTCCGGGGGCAACACAATTAACTGTAATATTGCGCTCTGCTAACGATTGCACCATGGATTTAGTCAATGCTTCGATCGCCCCTTTTGTGCCCGCATAATCAATTAGGTGATGACTACCTCGATGAGCAACAACCGAAGAGGTATTTATAATTCTTCCGCCATCGTTAAGCCGGGGAAGCGCCGCACGTATCATGTTGTAATACCCGAATACGTTGGTGCGAAAGGTCTTCTCCAACTGCGCTTCACTGATATCGGTAATTTCGTCTTGCGGGTGTTGCTCCGCGGCGTTGTTGACCAGTATGTCGAGGGAACCGTATTCCTGCACTACCCGTTCTACCAAATATTTACAGTAATCAACGTCTCCCACATCGCCACTGCACAGGATGCAGTTGGCCCCCTCGTCCTGCACTAATTCGCGCGTCTCACTGGCATCCGTGTCTTCTCCAAAATAAGCGATGGCGACATCGGCACCTTCCCGTGCGAAATGCACCGCAATGGCCCGGCCGATGCCTGAATCACCGCCGGTAATCAGTGCCACCTTGCCCCTCAGTTTTTCGCTACCTTTATAGCTGCTGCGTATAAATACCGGTTTACGCTCCATGGCCCATTCGAGTCCGGGTTGCTTATCCTGAGTTTGTTCTCGATGTAATGAATCATCGTTCATCATGAATACCTTCCACTTTCTGTTCTGTCGAGGGCGAAATCCTGTAAGCGTTCATGGCTATTTCCCGCCAGTAATTCGCGTAGCTTAGATTTGTGCCGGGAGTTTAGTCTGTCTGTTAACGCACAGAATGGAGCAGGGTTTCCTTATAACATCGCGGCTTTCGGGCTTATGTTCGTAGAATTTACCTGATGAGGGTAAGTATTCCTCGGGTAAGCCTGCGAACCTTTCTGCTCTAGCCGTGCCTTGTTATTTAAAATATTTTACTGACGGTTATTCGCTATGCTTGAATTTCTCACTGAAAACTACACGGTCGTCGCAAGCGTTACCAATATCGGCACTTTGCTCGTCTGGATATTTTATGCTCAATTGTTGTACAGCAGCTATCGGCGTCAGCGGCTTCCGCGAGTCTTGATCAATAAAGGAGTGGGAGACGAATACGTCGATTCTCCCTGCCTGATCTGCAATATGAGCCAGGAGGCGGTGTTCGTTTACTTCATGATAGTTAAACTGAAGACGTCCGACGGGATCTACGAGGCCCCTATGACGGACCGAGAAGGCGATGAATTGCCGGAAAGTGAAGGCGAGATCACTCTGAGAAACAGAACCCGCCAGGGCCCACTTAACTCTGGAGAGTGCCTGGAATTTGTCAGCTTTAGACGCATGATCAAAAGACTGCTTGATTCAGCAGAACTCGATATCAATGACGGCTCTCCCTCTGCAGCAGGTATACAGCTGCACTGGCTTGAGGTTCACGTAGTGAGTATTTATGGCCCGGAACACAAACCCTTCGGGGCAGTAAGACGATTCTCGATTGAAGCTCCCGAGGAGGGGCAGCAAGTGCGTCTCTATCCGGATACCTTGGATACCGAAAATAGAAGATCCTTTAGATACAGGCGTCAAATAAATGATTGGCTTAAACGGTACCTCTAGGGAGCCTCATGATATATATAACGGCCGGTTGTTTATCAATCATCCTCGTGATGCTCGACATTGTGTGGACCACACTGACGACCAGAGGCGAAGGCCTGATATCCGCGAGTGTATCAGGAGGGTTCAGGAAAGTAGCGCGGCTGGCGATGCGTAGCGGGCACAGAATGTCTGAGCTTGTAGGGTCGGTTTCATTAATGGCACTGGGTGCTGTTTGGCTGGCGGGCCTTTGGGCAGGCTGGGTCCTGATCTTTCTGGGCCTGCCTGACGCTATCACACACTCACAACGCCCGACGTCTGACATCTACGATCTTGTGTATTTCGTGGGTTTTACACTGTCTACCTTGGGCATAGGAGATATTACGCCGAGGGGGGCTGTAGCCCAGTTGGCAACTGCCTTCGCATCATTTAATGGATTGCTGGTGGTTACACTTGTAGTGACTTATGCCATCTCAGTAGTCAGTGGGGTAGTCGCCAGAAGGGTGCTGGCGTACGAGATTTATCTCGTGGGGGAAGAAAACGGTGACTTCCTGGCGAAATTCGCCAGCGTCAATGACTTCAGCGAGTGGGTAGCGTCTATAAAAAAAGATCTGATTTTTTGCACCGAACAACGACTCGCTTACCCCATTTTGGACAACTTCGTTGCCAAGGAATAGAGGTATTCTCTACCAGTTCAGCTAGCCAAGCTTGGACTGGCCGCACAAAAGGCATTTCAAACTGATATCGGGTGCAAACAATCGAGCCGGAAGCTGAACGAATTATTTTCAATACTTTTTCGGTACACATCTCTTACTGGAATAACCGAGGGTGAGCTGGTGAACAGGCTTCGAAAACTGGAAGCTTGGGAGGGTTCGGGTAGGTGAGTGAAGGTGCTGGTACACGATGGCATAGGCATCTGGCTGTGTGCACGGCGTTGAACCAGACCGCGCCATGGAAACAATTGTCTAATATGCCTTTCCTATTAGCCCCTGGTGTCCTGATTTGTGTTCCCCGGATAAACCTACCGCTAGTGAAGCTGAGCATTTGTTCACGGATTTGAACGCAACCATAAGGCATTTAACGATCCTTTTCTTTATACCTGTTTGACACCCACGCCGTTCACTGCTTTTCTTGACCATGCATTTAACGTTGTCACGATTACCAAATCGTGAAGTGCGTCGAACGTCCCGTTTCGTATTGCTGTCGGCGTGGACAGATAATTCCTTGGTGTCAAATGCACCAGCTGAGAAAAGGACTTATTGATGACTGATGCTACAGTCAACACCTCTCCACAACACACGCCTGTTAAAGACGATTACCCATTGGTCGTCAGCTCCATTGGATGCGGGCCACACCAGTGTCAGCCAAATCGATCGGTCTCGGTGTTTCTGTGTGAAGTATTCTCAATGCCTTTTTGCCGCAGCCTTTCTTCTTAGCAGTAGATCAAAACTGACTCATATTTGATAAGCCTACTTACAAACTTCCAGGGATGAGAAAAAGCACTATGACCTACAGAGCAGAACCCAATCATAACCACCTTCTGGCAGCTTTGTCGCCTAATGTTCAGAACCGTTTATTTCCGCACCTGGAGCTGGTGCCATTGCCATTACGAGCGGTCCTTTTTGAATGCCATCAACCCATGGGTCACGTTTACTTCCCCACGAACTCCATAATCTCGTTGCAGTATCTGTTGGAAGACGGGGCATCGACCGCGATCTCGATTGTAGGCAACGAGGGGTTGCTCGGCGTTTCTTTATATATGGGCGGCGACGAGTGCATGCTTCACCGGTCGCTGGTACAGAGCGCCGGTTATGCATATCGGCTCCCTAAGCAGAGATTGAAAGAAGAGTTCGACCGCCACGGGGAGTTGCTTTTACTGATGCTTCGCTACACCCAGGCCTTGCTCACGCAAGTCTCACAGACTGCAGTTTGCAACCGGAACCACCAGATCTACCAGCAGCTCTGCCGTTGGCTTCTCATTTCCATGGATCGTTTGGAAGATAACCACCTGACCATGACGCAGGAATTCATCGCCAACATGCTTGGCGTTCGCCGCGAAGGTGTCACTGAGGCAGCGCTTAAGTTACAACGCCTGGGCGTGATTTCATATTCGCGAGGATTAATCAACGTGCTTGACCGGCCGAAACTGGAAGAGCTGAGTTGTGAATGCTATAGCGTGGTTCGGGAGGAAACAGACCTGCTGCTTAATTATCTGCCGCAGCGGCAAGTGATTAAGAAACCTGAATCCATCGCCATTGCGGTGCTTTGAGTGAATCCACTGGGCACTCATCGCAGGCCATAGCCACAAACTGAGGCTATGGCCTGCGATGAATGTCCAGGTGGTTAGGGCTGGGTTGTTCGCTGCGTAAAGGGTCCCTTTTGCTCATGAGTGCTTCCTGATGGCTGAGACCAGTTCGCTCTTAGACATATTGCTTCGGCCACGAATATCCAACTCCTTAGCTCGGTTATAAAGCTCGTTTTTAGTACGTTCCTCAAGATTACTGTTGGGGTTTCCGGTGCCCTGTGTGGTTTTATTTGGGGTTCGTCCCTCCTGCCTGCGCTGCTTGTTAACGGTGGCTGCGGCTATCTCCTTGGCTTGCTCCTTATTTTTACCTCGCTGTTGCTGGGTTTGCTTGATGTTCTCGTACTGTCTCTCGTCTTTGGAACTCCATGCTTTTGGCATTTTAAGCACTCCTTTTTTGCTTGTGGACTTTTAGTGTAGACTAAATAATAGCCTCTACTACAAACCCTTCGTTGTCATTGCTACTGGCTCCAACCTGATGGCGTGTTAGCGTCTGCGGCTAGTGAAAACCTGCAAATACGACTAGAATCGCCGTCCATCGATCAACCAACCCGGTATTTTCCCATGGGCAGAGCCTACCAGAACCGCAAAGAATCCATGGCCAAGACTTCGGATATGAAAGCCAAGGTCTACAGCCGTTACAGCCGCGAAATCTACATGTGTGCCAAATCCGGAGGCAGTGAGCCGACCGGTAACCTGGCCCTGGCATCCCTGCTGGAGCGCGCCAAGAAAGACCAGGTGCCCGCTCATGTTATCGATAAGGCGATCACCAAAGCGGCCGGTGGTGGTGGAGAAGACTTTGCAGTGGCGCGTTACGAGGGCTTCGGGCCGGGTAATACTATGATCATTGTCGACTGCCTGACCGATAACCCGAACCGCACCTACGGCGATGTGCGCACCTGCTTTAACAAGGTGAAAGCCAAGCTGGGTGCCTCGGGCGCGGTCAGCCATCTGTTTGACCACGATGCTATCTTCAGTTTCTCCGGACTGGACGAAGAGGCTGTATTTGAAGCCCTGGCCGATGCGGATGTTGATGTCTCTGATATCGAGGCCGAAAACGACGTGGTTACCGTGTTTGCCCCCCACACCGAATACGCCAAGACTCGCGATGCCCTCAAAAGCGCCTTCGACGGGATCGAGTTCGAAGTGGATGAAGTCCAGTTCGTGCCGCAAATGACCACGGCTATAGAAGGAGCCGACGTCGAACAGTTTGAGAAAATGCTCGATCTGTTGAATTTTCTGGACGACGTTCAACACGTTTACCATAACGCTGCATACTGATCGAGAATGCTGCTTACGACCTTCTGAACCATCCTGGTCACTGGCTCGTGCCTGATAGGCAGCAGTGACCTCGGCTGTCTTTACAGCCAATTTTCAGTTATACTGCCGCTCGAAATTCAACGCATCAACACTAAATAGGTGCAGGCAGTTGGTATGAATAGACCTCTCTTATCCCCCTTTGTTGCTTCCCCGCCATAGCATTCTCCTCCCTTGCGTCCTACGCACGCGATAGCCTCATTCCTGACCTTATGCACTGATATATCGGTCAGCGACTACTTTTCAAATTCAGCAAATGGATACTCCATTGACGACTGTGAACGAATTTAATACGACTAAACCGGCCTTTTTTTCAGAAGACTCCAATTTACACCAATTTGTGCGCGATACGCTGGCGGAGGCCAATATCACCATTGGTGGAAATCAGCCATGGGACATTGCGTTCCAGGGCTTTGGCGTGCCAGAAAGCGCAATGTCACGCGGTAATTTGGGGTTGGGCGAAAGCTACATGGATGGGTTGTGGACAGCTAAGCATCTTGATGAATTTTTCTATCACATTTTGAAAGCCCGACTGCATGAGAAGATTAAACCGTCTCGTGTTCTATTGCATTTTTTGAAAGCCAGGCTACTGAATCGTCAGACCAGTAAGCGGGCCTGGGAAGTAGGCGAACAGCATTACGATCTCGGTAACGAATTTTACGCGGCCATGCTCGATTCACGCATGACATACACTTGCGGTTACTGGAAAGAGGCCACAACGCTGGAGCAGGCACAGGAAGCTAAGCTCGATCTGATCTGTCGCAAGTTGCAACTGAAATCCGGTATGAAAGTGCTGGATATCGGTTGTGGTTGGGGCAGCTTCATGAGCTATGCCGCTGAACACTACGGGGTTGAAGCGACGGGCGTTACTATCTCGAAAGAACAGGCAGACTGGGCTAAAGAACGCTACCCGCATTTGCCGCTCAATTTTCTGTTGCAAGACTATCGTGATGTGCAGGGCAGTTATGACCGCATTGTCAGCGTCGGTATGTTCGAACACGTTGGCCACAAGAATTACCGGACGTTCATGGAAGTGGCCCACCGGTGCCTGGCAGATGGGGGGCTGTTTTTGTTACACACCATTGGCAAGAACGAAAAGTCGCCGGGAACGGACCCCTGGATCGATAAATACATTTTCCCGAATGGTGAATTACCCTCAGTAGGCCAGCTAGGCGACGCGACCGAAGATCTGTTCATTGTCGAAGATTTGCACAATTTCGGTGCTGATTACGATAAAACCCTCATGGCCTGGTACGCTAATTTCAAGGCGGCCTGGCCGCAGTTCGAAAACGAGCTGGGTGACCGTTTTTACCGCATGTGGGAGTACTATCTACTCTCTTGTGCCGGTGCCTTCCGTGCCCGCGACATCCAGTTATGGCAATGGGTTATGTCCAAAAACGGTGTTGAGGGTGTCTACCCCAGGGTTACCTGACCCGTTTAAGCCCGGTTTTCACCAGGCCGGGCTTCAAAACACACGCCCATGTCATTAGAATGCCGCCTATTTTTTGAACAGAGTATTCCTGTCATATGAATCTGATCAGCAAAATGATCCATCCGGACCTGACCTCGACCGAGGGTAATGTCTTCAAGCGCCAGGCCGCGCGCGGTATTGTGCTGCGCGATGAGTCCATATTGTTGCTCTTTACCGAGCGCTACAACGATTTCAGCTTTCCCGGTGGCGGTGTCGATCCGGATGAAGACATCGTCGCGGCGCTGGCCCGTGAACTTAATGAAGAGACCGGGGCCCGGGATGTTCGGGTCAAACATCACTATGGCTACATAGAAGAGCTGCGCCCCTACTGGAAGCCGGAGTTCGATCTGATGCACATGACCTCGCATTTCTTCGTATGTGACATCGCACCTGAACTGGAAGCGGCAAAAATGGAACACTACGAGATCGACAACGGCATGAAGCCAGTGTGGGTCAAGCTGCACGATGCCTTGCGTCACAACCGGGAAGTGATGAAGCGTCAGGACAAGTCGATGGGCCAGTCGATCCAGCGCGAGACCTTTATGCTGGACCGGGTCGCCACTGAATTTCTGGCCGTGGGTGCCTGAGCCATCGGCGCACAGTGGTTACCGCAGATAGAAGAGTCTCTTTGATGAACAGTCGAGCCAAGCCCGAAAGCCACGCGGAACAGGAAGAGCGGGAGTACCTCGATAGGGTACAGCAACGCTTGCAGCAGTCGATCGATCAGGCTGACGACCGGTTGAGTCAGTACGCCCGGGATATTCAGGAGCAGAAGGACTATCTGTGGAATAACCGGGATGAGATGGACCATGTTGAAAAGATCGCCGCACGCGACTCGATTCAGGTTGCGGTGTCTACTGGTGACAATCTTTTGGCCCGTCAGGAGCAGTACCGGAAACTGCAACAGTCGCCCTATTTTGGCCGCTTCGATTTCACCCGGGATGGCGAGCAGGAAACCACGCCTGTCTACATCGGTGTTAAACATTTCTACGATGAGTTCGACCGGGTCAATCGGGTGTTTGACTGGCGAGCCCCGGTGGCCACCCTGTTTTACGATTACGAGACCGGCCCGGTGCAATACGAGGCACCGGAAGGCGAGGTTACCGGCCAGGTTGACCTGAAACGCCAGTTCCGTATTAAAAACGGTGACTTGCAACTGATGATCGAAAGTTCGGTCAATGTCATGGATGAAGTGCTGCAGGATGAACTCGGCCGCGCCTCGGACGATGGCATGAAGAACATCGTGGCGACCATTCAGCGCGACCAGAACGCGATTATTCGTAACGATCAGTCGAGCGTGCTGATCATTCAGGGCGTTGCCGGTTCTGGCAAAACATCCATCGCCCTGCACCGCATCGCCTATTTGCTCTACCGGCACAAAGACACTCTGTCATCGAAAGACATCCTGATCATCTCGCCCAACCAGGTGTTTGCCAGTTACATTGCCAATGTGCTGCCTGAGCTGGGTGAGGAGTCCGTCAACGAAATGGGAATGGACGCGCTGGCCAATGAATTGCTGGAAGGGCAATATCGATTCCAGACGTTTTTTGAGCAAACCTCTGAGTTGCTCGATAAAAACGATGAGCAATTAAAAGAGCGAGTACGTTTTAAGTCGAGCCCCGAATTTCTTAAGGAACTGGGCCGTTACATCGCCCATGTCGAAAAGAATGCCTTTCAGGCAACCGATGTTTGGATTTCGCGGCGCCTGGTTCCCGCCTTTTTGCTTGAGGAAATTTACCGCAAGCACCGCTCCCTGAATTCGACTCAGCGCATCAACCAGGTTGTGAAGGAAGTGGAGGTCAAGGTGAGGATGCAGTACAGCTATGATTTTCGACTGGAAGACCGGCAGGCGTTAAAAGCTGAACTGAAAGGCATGATTCGGAAGTCGAGCCTGCGTGAAACCTACAAGCAATTTTACACCTGGCTCGGCAAGCCCGAGCTGTTCCGCCAGGCAAAGGGTGGTCGGCTGGAATACGCCGATGTCTTCCCGCTTATTTACATGAAGATGAACCTGGAAACGGTGCCATTGTCGTATCGCAAGGTCAAACATCTGTTGATTGATGAAATGCAGGATTATTCGGCGGTTCAATATTCTGTCATTGCACGACTGTTCCCCTGCAAAAAAACCATACTGGGCGATGCCGCCCAATCGGTGAACCCCTATAGTTCATCGACCGGTGAAGCCATTCAGCACATCTTTGTGCAGGCAAAACTGGTGTCGCTGAATACAGCGTACCGATCGAGTTACGAAATTAGTCAGTTCTCGCAGCGTATTCTTCCCAACCCGGAGCTGAAGGCCATTGAGCGCCACGATGAAGAACCGAAGGTGGCTGCTTTTAAGACCAAACCGCAGGAGCTGGCGTATATTGCTGAACAGGCGAAAGAGCTTGAGTCATCCGATCACAAAAGCCTGGGCATCATTTGCAAGACACAGAAGCAGGCTGAAAAACTTTATGCCAAGCTACAATACAGCGTGGAAACAGCGGTACTGTTGAACCATCAGAGTCAGGGATTCAATCCGGGCGTCATCGTGTGTACGGCCTACATGGCCAAGGGGCTTGAGTTTGATCGGGTCATCGTACCGGAGGCTACCGACAAACTGTATCACACGGAGATGGACCGTCACCTGCTGTACGTGGCCTGCACCCGGGCCATGCATCGCCTGGCGCTAACCCATAGCGGTGAGGTGACGGCGCTGCTAAAGTAAAACCCGTTACCCGGAACAATGTCCCGTTAAGCCAATAGATCGAATTCCGGAGTTCGGTTTGGTGTCGGTGGCATGGGCCCGCACCGGCTACCGGGTGTGCTCCTGTGGGGTCGGCGTAAATCCGTCCGTGGAGCCTAGGCCGCAGCATCCTTGCTGCGGACTCCCCCACAGGATCACACCCGGCAACCGCTGCTTGTCTTGTCGTCGAATTCCTGAAATTTAATAACAAAACAATCACTGGAAGGCGTTATCTATGGCCAAGCACAGTCTGGAATCCCTGATCTCTGAACTACAAAAACGAGCTGAGCAACCTAAACGGACCCTGGTAGGCATTGTAGGAGCCCCTGGCGCGGGCAAGTCGACCCTGGTTGAACGTCTGCAGCAAGCCGTAGGCGAAGAGCGCTGCGCCGTGGTGCCGATGGATGGGTACCACCTCGACAATGCCATTCTCGACGCCAACGACTGGCGCATGGTAAAAGGCGCGCCCCATACCTTTGATGTTGCTGGGTTAGCCCTGAGCCTGAAACGACTGGCCGCTGCAGAGGAAGATCTGTATCTGCCGGTGTTTGACCGCGCCCTGGACCTGGCCCGCGCTGGGGCCCTGCGCGTAACGACGGCCCAGCGGCTGGTGTTGGTGGAAGGTAATTATCTGCTGTTGGATCAGGCACCCTGGAACGAACTGGCCAGTTTGTTTGATCTGAAGGTTTACCTCGACGTACCGATGGAAACTCTTGAGCAACGCCTGACACAACGCTGGCTGGACCATGGTTTCGATGCGGACATGGCCCACAAAAAAGTCAGTGGTAACGACCTGCCCAATGCTCGTCTGGTGGTGCAAAAGACCGTGAGGGATACTGAGACCGTACTACTGTCTTTGTAAAAATTTCTTGTTGTTACTGAATTTCGTATCCATCAGGTGGGTTGGATGTTGCGGTCTAGGCCCCATGGAAGGGTTAACGCCGACCCCGGATCAATACACCCGGTGCCTGTCACGGACCAAAGGCAACAAAGCTAACCGAAGCGCCGAACCCAAAGGTTGTAATAATTGTAATGTGGTTGAAATTTGCCGTTCACGCTGGATAGGCACTGTAGCCCTGAACCTGCCCGCAACCTATTCCGGTGGCAGGCTATGTCGAACCTGACCATTACAACAAGAGGGGTTTTACCATGTCCAATTCCACCTTACGGCGGAGCATTGCCGGCCTGACGCTGGCCGGTGCTCTGGCTGGCGGTATCGCCAGTGCTGAAGAGACCACCATTCGCTGGGCACTGCATCCGGGTGAAGAAGCCGATGCCGTCGTCAATTATTTTGCACCCAAATATTATGAAGAAACCGGTATTCGGGTTATTGGCGAAATACTGCCACCCGATCAACTGCGTGACCGTATGTCTATTGAGGCCATTGGCGGCACGGGCCGCTGGGATCTGGGTTATCACAGCCCGGGCTGGTTCGGCACCTTCGCCGACTATGTGGTCGATCTGACGCCTTACATTGAAAAATACGACTTCGATGTTTCCGCGTATCCGGACCTGGTCGTGGAATCGCACATGCGCAGTTCAGCGCGCCCGGGTGAGTACATTGCACTGCCGACCACACCGGCCGCCCCAATGCTGATTGCCCGTGAAGACTTCTTTAACCATCCGGAAGAACAAGCCGCGTTTGAAGCCGAGTATGGCCGACCACTGGCCATTCCGGAAACCTTCGCAGAGTTGCGTGATGTTGCCGAGTTCTTTACCCGTGATGCTGGCGAGACCGTTGCTGGCGAAACGCTTGAATCATCGCTGTATGGTTGGGCCGACGCACTGGGTTCAGGTAATGGCATTGCCCGAAGCTTTATCGTGATGCTGTATTCAACAGGCTTACAGGGGTTCGACGAGAACTTCCAGACGGACCTCAACGACCCCATTTTGTTGGAAGTAACCGACTACTTTGTTGATATCTCCAAAAACTACGCACCCCGTGAAGCTCAGAACTGGGCATTTCTGGAAGGTTTGAATTACTTCCGGGATGGTCGTTTGGCTATGGCGACCATGTGGCCTCAGGGTATTGCGACGGTCGAAGATCCAGCGGGTCAGGCTGCGGGTAAAGTGGCTTACACACCTTTACCGGAATGGGAAGGTAACCTTGTTGGCTATGACCAGGGTGTACCCTTCCTGGGCGGTGGTGGCGTGCTGGTGTTCGACACCCCTCAGGCCGAAGAAGCGTTCAAGTTTCTAAAGTGGATGCTGCAGGACGAGGAAGTTGAGTGGGCCAGACAGAGCCTGCAGTTCTCCCGTTCCGCGCATTTCACCAATGAATCGCTGCGCACCATGAAACCCTATTTCGAAGACTTCCTGCCTGCCTACGAGCAAACGCTTGAAGCCGTCTTCGTTCGCCAGGGTATTCCCGAGTACGGCGCTGCCATGTGGCAGGGAACCGTAGACTATATCACCGACGTTTTCTCCGGTGATCTGACCGCCGAACAGGCACAGGATCGTTGGGTTCGCAACATAGAACGCACCTTCCGCCGGGCCGGTTACATCGACTGAACTTATCGGAACTGAACCTTTCGGGGCCTGCGGGCCCCGCTTTTTTGACCGGCGTCGGCCGGCGATACCCTGTATTGGAGAAGACCGATGTTTGGTAACCAACACCGATTCACCCGTGGCTGGTGGTTTATTGCCCCGGGTCTAACCCTGATGACACTCATTGTGTGTGTGCCATTGGCCATGGGCTTTCGATTCAGCCTGCACGATGTGTTCCTGTACGATTTTCGCAATCAGTTTTTTGTTGGCCTGGAAAACTACCGCTGGGCTTTTCGTGATCCGTTGTACATCGCCTCACTAAAAACAACGGCCATTTTCACCGCCGGTTGCATGATTATTTCCGTAGGGCTTGGCCTCATACTGGCGTTTTTACTCAGCTCCAAACTGGTGCGCTTCCGTTCTACCTGGATAGCTCTGTTTCTTATTCCCTTTGTAATGACACCGGTTGTCGGTGGCATTGCCTGGCGCTTGTTCATCTGGCAACAGGAGTTCGGTCTGATCAACCAGTTTACCGCTTTGTTTGGTCTGGGCCAGCCCTATTGGTTGCTGGATAGTGAAACTGCGCTCTTAGCGACCATTATATCCAACTCCTGGCACCTGACACCGCTGGCCATTCTGGTGTTTTATGCGGCACTGACCACCATACCGGAAGATTTGTACGAAGCCGCCCGTATGGACGGAGCCACGCCGGTTCAAACCATGTGGCATGTCATTCTGCCGCAGTTGGGGCCACACATTTTGTTTGTGTCGATCATCATCATTACCAGTGCCTTTCGCGAGTTCGACATGATCATGGCGCTGACCGGTGGGGGACCGGGTCGCTCAACCAGTGTGTTGAGTATTTTCGCCTACACCCGTGGTATTTCGAATCAGGATATGGGCATGGCCAACACCGTTGCCTTCACCATGTTCCTCATTATGGCGACCTTCGCCTGGGTCTATATCACCCTCTATCGCAAACTGGAGGCCAAGACATGAGCCGTACATCCAAAGGGTCCATGCATAAATCCTCAACCATCTGGGGTCTGCATATTGCGTTGGCGGTCTGGCTGCTGTTCTCTCTGGCGCCACCCATTATGCTGCTGGCAGCCTCAATGAACGAAACGGCGCTGTTTCGCTCTCCCTGGGATCTGCTGATGCTCAGGGACTTCAGCCTGAACAATTTTACCGTGGCGTTTTCTGAAGGTGACTTCTGGTTCTTTTTTCAGAACAGTCTGATTATCTCTGTTTCGGCCGTGGTCATAACGCTGATTGTCTGCGTGCCGTTGTCATACGGGCTGAACAAGATCAGCCCTCGCCAGAAAGCCATCGTCTCCTTCGGTGTGCTGGCGATGCGTTTCGTGCCTTATGTGGTGTTGGCGTTGCCGCTGTTCCTGCTGTTTGTTCAGTTGGGGCTATCTGGCTCTCGCGTGGGTCTGCTGCTGGCGCATTTGGCGATTCACATACCGTTCGCCACCTGGATGCTGGTCGGCTTTTTCGAAGGGGTACCCAAGGAGCTGGAAGAGGCAGCCATTGTCGATGGCTGTAACCCCTGGCGGCTGTTCTGGAATATTTCGCTGCCCGTAGTACGCTCCGGTATAACGGCGCTGGCGATTTTGGTGTTCATTATGTCCTGGAACGAGTACCTGTTTGCGCTCTTCCTGGCCGGCAGTGATGCCCAGCCACTGACGATTGGTATTACCCGCTTTTTGGGTGGTGCTGAAGTGGGTGCCCAGTATGGTGTTATCGCGGCCTATTCGGTATTGATTATCGCACCGGTCATTTTGTTTGCGCTGGTCGCCAACCGGTACATCGTCAGCGGTATGACAGCTGGTGCCGTTAAGGGGTAGTATCGCTTGGCCAAGGCCAGAGAGGCTGGTCACTTAATTATCAGGACAGGCTAAACCATGACACAGCCGCTGCACATTCTAATCGTAGATGACGATGCCGACATGCGGCTGATGCTGAGCGACGCCCTTTCGGGCGTCGGGTACGCGGTGCACGCGGTTGCCACCGGCCGGGAAATGATGGCCGCACTGGACCGGTACCCCATCGCCTTGCTGATTCTCGACTTGAAGCTGGAGCGTGAAGATGGTCTGCAACTGGCCCGGGATCTGCGCGCGACCAGTGACATTCCGATCATGATGCTGACCGGTAAAGGCACCGATGTAGACCGGATTCTGAGCCTGGAGCTGGCCGCTGACGACTTTCTGATGAAACCCTTCAATGTGCGTGAACTCATGGCCCGCATTCATGCGTTGCTGCGGCGCGCGAAAGCCTTGAACGCCGCGCCGGAAATACCGGCTCAAGTCCGCCAAGGTGTGCGCTTTGGAGGCTGGATGCTTGATTATAACCTGCGCGAACTGACCAACTCGGATGGGCAACGGGTAGATCTTACTTATGCTGAATACAATTTGCTGGAAGCCTTTATCAAATCCCCGTCGCGGATCTGGACTCGCGAGCAACTGATTGAGCAATCCCGGGGGCTGGATGCAACGGTTTACGACCGCACCATTGATGTCCTGATTCTGCGATTGCGCCGGAAAATAGAACCCAACCCACGTCAACCCAAGTACATTCGCACAGAGCGTGGCGTCGGCTATTTGTTTGCCGCCGAGGTAACGCCGCTTGACTAATCTGCGCCAGCGTTCGCGGGTCACCATTTTAATGATGGCGGCACTGACGCTGGGGCTGGGTATTGTTGGCTGGTGGGCACTGCAGCAAACCGAACGCACGGCGAATGAGGTACAAAGCCAGACACTGGTCAATGTCTCGGTGATTCTTGGCCTGGCCGAGCGTGCGGCTCAAATTGCAGCGCTGGGACCCTACATTGGCGAGTCAGCCGTACCGTTTCAGTTACAGGCTGAACGTAGGGAGCTGGAAGACCGTTTTGACCTGCTCAGAAACCGGGTTCTGACCATTACAGATCTGGCGTTTCGAACCGAGATGCAGCAAAAGATTCAATCGTTGAACGATCGGTTTCAACAACTGACCGACGTGGTTGAAGTAGAGCTTTTTATTCGTGAAGACATTCGCGCGATTCAGTTCGAACTGAGTGAGTGGTTGCGGCAACTCATGCAACCGGGTAACGATCGCATTCAAAGCTCAAATTCGCTGGCGGTTTACACCCAGTTTTTGCAAGCGGATTTTACCCAGCCGTACCAGGCCGAACATCAGATAGAAACGGTCAGACAGGCCACCCTGAACAGCCTGGAAGCAATAACGCTGGAGCCGGGTGTGTTGCCGATATTGCGCGAACTGGTGAATTCCAGTGCCGATAAACTGCAGGAGCGTGCCCGTGTTAATGCTCAGAAAACCCTGCTGTTTGCCAGTATTCGTGCCGAGTCTGAACGCCTGACCGAGTCTGTTCAGGGGTTTGTTGCCCGGGTTCAGGAAGACATTGCCAGCCAGCGGGAGCAAATTACCGCCGCCGTTCAGCGTGGCCGACTGGGCATTATGCTGGTCTCGTTGCTGGCGTTTTTGTCGTTGCTTGAAGGGTTTTGGTTTATGTCCCGTATGACCCGGGATCTGAAAACCGTCACCGATGAAATGACGCAACTGGCCGACGGCAGTACCGAAGAGCGGGAGCTGGTGATCGAACGCAAGGATGAAATCGGCGACCTGGTTCGCTCTTTTGGTGTGTTTCGTCGGGCCTCACTCGATCTGGTTCGTCTCAGTGGTGATCTGGAATCGCAGAAACGTCTGCTGGAGACCGTGTTCAATACCATTAACGACGGCCTGAGTGTGTTTTCCAGTGACCAGCATTTACTGGCCTGGAACGAGCGTTATCTGGAGTTGTTTGAACTGCATGGCCAGGATATTTACATCGGTATGCCGTTGCGCGATGTGCAGCAATTAATGAATCAGTACCCGCACAAGAATTACAGCCTAGACCGTCAATTGCTGGATATGGATTCCATCAACGATCTGCGTGCCCGGGAAGCGCACTTGTTTGAACGCCAGTACGACAGCGGCAAGGTAATCGAGTTTCGCAGCCAGCCGATGACTGACGGTGGTTTTGTTACGCTGTATACAGACATGACCGACCGCCGGGCGATTGAAAGTCAGTTGCAACAGTCTCAGAAAATGGAAGCGCTGGGTCAGTTGATCGGTGGCGTGTCTCACGATTTTAACAACCTGCTGGCGGCGCTGGTGGGTAATTTGCAATTGCTGCACACCTCCGACCGGCTCACCGATAAAGACCGCACTTACGCAGAACGCGCCATGGGCATCGCCGAGCGGGGTACTCATCTGGTTGAGCGTTTGCTGGCCTTTGCCCGGCGCCAGCATCTGCACCCGGAACGGGTGGATGTGCCCGCCTTAATAGAAGGCATGGTGGATCTGATCGAATACAGTGTGGCCCCCAATGTCGATGTGGTGCTGGATCTGGACGATGATGCGCCCGAAACCTGGATCGATCCGTCGCAACTTGAAAACGCCTTGCTGAACTTGGCCATCAACGCCAGTGCCGCCATGCCGGACGGTGGTCAGTTAACCTTAAAAGTACGCGCAACGGGACACCAGGTAACCGATAAAATTGAGGTGCAGGTGTCAGACACTGGCAGCGGCATGTCGCCCGAGGTGATGCGCCGGGTGTGGGAACCGTTTTTCACCACCAAGGCCGTCGGGCAGGGCAGCGGCCTGGGGTTAAGCCTGGTTTATGGCTTTGTGCGCCAGTCCGGTGGGGATGTGTTATTGGAATCCCAGCCCGGCAAGGGCACGCGCGTTCGGCTGTTTCTACCCCGTCCCGGTTTGAATGGCCCTGAACAGGAAGACAGGGCCGAAGT
Source organism: Saccharospirillum sp. (assembly GCF_040881935.1). Classification (NCBI taxonomy): domain Bacteria; kingdom Pseudomonadati; phylum Pseudomonadota; class Gammaproteobacteria; order Oceanospirillales; family Saccharospirillaceae; genus Saccharospirillum; species Saccharospirillum sp. The sequence continues at coordinate 39,995 of NZ_JBBECH010000061.1, forward strand.
GCCTGTACCACCGGTGGTGCTGAGTCCCCGTGAAACCGTTTTGCTGGTGGACGACGATGCGTCTGTGTTGCAGCCCTTGCATGACGCCATGCATTATCTGGGGTTTGGCACGCGCGCGGTCAGTTCGGCCGAGGCGGCGCTCGCCTGGGTGACCGAGCATTATGAAACACTGGGCGCGGTGCTGACTGATGTGAATCTGGGCGGTGAGATCAGCGGAGTAGACCTGGCCAATCAGTTGGAGTTGGATTTTCCGGATTTGCCAGTGGTACTGACCTCCGGGCTGCCCCGAGAACATCTGGAGCAGTATTTTCGCTTGCAGCCGCATCATCGTTTGCTGGCCAAGCCGGTGCGTCTGGCACAATTGAATGAGGTATTTCAACGTGAGTCCTGATCAGAAGCGGTTCAGTCAGCGGGTCAGTCTCGTGGCAGCAGTGTTGCTGTTGGTTCTGCTCGCCAGTCCGGTTCACCTGGTAGCCCAGACGCCCATGCCTTCCCGGGTTACCATTCTGGTAAATGATCTGGGCAACGATTATTTCCAGGTTCTCAGCCGAAGCGTGCGCCGCACTGCACTGGAATGGTTTGGCAACCACGTCCGGGTGACGGTGGTGTCGAGTGGTTACGATGTTGAGCGCCAGCGTCAGCAACTGAATTCACTGATGGCTGTAGAACCGTCACTGGTGGTCTTGTCGGCGGCCGACCCTAATGCCCTGAGTGCTGAGGTTCAGGCACTCCAGGCATTGGGGCACATTGTTATCGCGGTGGATGTTCAAGCCAGCGGCGCCTTGATCACCATCACCACCGATAACTGGGACGCCGGTTACCGGGCCTGTCAGCACCTGGCGCGGGCGTTGAATGCGAAAGGCAAGGTTGCGCTGCTGGACGGGCCGCCGGTATCGTCGATCAGCGAGCGGTTGGAAGGGTGTCAGGCGGCCCTGTATTATTTCACCAACGTTGAAGTGGTAGACCGGGAGAACAGCGGCGCCAGTTATGTGGGCGGGATTGAAGCAATGAGCCGGCTGATGAGCCGCAATCCGGATCTGGACGGTGTGTTCAGCATTAATGATCCGGCGGCGCTGGGTGCCAGTGCCGCCGCGACCCTGCAAGGCAGAACCGATTTGCTGATCGCCTCGGTGGATGGTTCGCCTGCCTTTGCCGCTGCATTGCGTGAATCAGAAGGGCCGTTACTCACCAGCGCGGCACAGTTTCCACAACTGATGGGCGCTCGCGCGATTGTATTCGGTTTGCAGATGCTGCGTACCGGTAATTACACACCTCAGGAGCATCGCATTCCGGTCCAGTTGATCACCCGCGACAATACGGATGAGTTTTGCGAATGGCAAAATTGTGCGGGCATCGATCAGAACACCAGCGTGCCTTAAGCTTGTTTTCGCGGCAGGCAACCGATACCTTTGCGGCCAAGTGGGCTGTTCGGACAGGCTTCGCGATACTCTGCCTTTTTTCAGGGCACTCTTGATTAGGACAAACACTTTTCTATGACTTCTGTAATTATCGGCCCCGTCAGCCTGCCCATTGGTTACATCATGCTGATGTTGGCCTTTGGGATTGCCATTCTCGTCGGTAGCCTGGTGGGCCGCCGTACCCGCAGTTCTGTGATTTCAAAGCTCGGCGATATTTTCCTGGTGACGGTGGTTGTGGCGCGCCTTGGGTTTATCGTGCGCTATTTCGAGTTCTACCGGGATGACTGGTTGGGCATGATCGATATCCGCGATGGCGGCTTTGACCCCTGGTTTGGCCTGGCAGGCACGGTGCTGATGGCGGCGTACTGGTATTGGCGTCATGCCGATGTGCGCAAGCCACTGGCCATTGCCGTTAGCGCTGGCGTAATTGCCTGGGTCGGCATCTGGAGTGGCGTACAGATGGTGGGTTATCCCAATGCCGATGTGCCGGAGCTCGAACTGGTTGATCTGCAAGGCCAACCGCAAAACCTGGCTGTGGTCGGTGCCGGCGGACCAAGAGTCGTTAATCTCTGGGCCACCTGGTGCGGCCCCTGTGTGCGGGAGATGCCGGTGCTGGAGGCTGCTCAGGAAGAATACCCCGAGGTAACGTTCATCTTCGTCAACCAGGCCGAGAGCCCGGCCAGGGGGCTGGCGTTTCTTCGTGAGCAGGGCCTGAACCTGCGTCACAGCTATTACGACCTGCGAGCTGAATTACCGACGATAGTTCAGAGCCGGGGGCTACCAACCACGCTGTTTTACGACGCCAGCGGCACCCTGCAAGACACCCACGCCGGTGAGTTATCACGCGCAACGCTTGCCCGGGGGTTAGTCAGGATACTGCCGGAAGATTGAGGAGCCTCTGAACAACTCCCCCAGGGCTCTGCGCGAGCTAAAACGTTCTGCCACAAGGCGCACCTCGCAGCGCAATGGCCGTAGCCCTTGTCAAGAAGTGTCTCCTTAAGTCCCTGCCTGAGTCCTAAATCCTTTTGGTGTAGCGCCAGTTAGTCGCTTAAAAAACCGCGAAAAATAGGCCGGGTCAGAAAAGCCGAGTTCATCGGCAATCTGGTTGATGGTCAGGCCGCTGTAGACCAGTCGTCGCTTGGCCTCGAGGATCTGGCGTTCGTGAATCAGTGCCAGTGCCGGCTTGTTGACCGCCTGGCGGCACACAGCGTTCAGATGGTTGGCCGTGATACCAATGTTGTTTGCATAGTCAGCCACGCCCCGGGACTCTCGAAAATGCGTTTCGATCAGGTCGCTAAACCGGCCGAAATGGTCCTGGGCGGCGGGGGTGTCATGGGTGTCTTGCGGGCGGGCCTGGCGCAGCAGCCAGACGAATAGGCTGCTGAGCAGAGATTCCAACAATACCTGCCGCCCCAGACCATCGCTTTGGTATTCCTGATTGATGATTTCGAACAGCCGCTCGATATCGCTGCGCCGTTGCGACACCGAGATGCGGTGGCGCACGAATTCGCTGAAAAAGGCGTGTAACTCGGGTAATGATTGTGCCAGCTTGTGTACCAGGGGATGTGCCAGCGTCAGCACATAGCCTGCAGCCTTAGGCCCAAAGGCAAAGCCATGAATCGACATCTCAGGCACGATCACCAGGCTGCCCGCGTCGAGATGATACTGCTGGGCATCCTGTTGCAGCACCGCATCGCCCGCATTCAAGTACAGTAATTGATACAAGCCCCGGTGGCGGTGCGGTTTGATCACCCAATCGTGCAGGCGGCTGCGATCGGCAATGGCCTCGCAATGCAGCAAGTCCGGCGTCAGCCAGGCGGCCTGTTCACCATAGAGCTTGAACACGGGAATGGGTTTTGGCTCGGCCATGGATGCGCTCATCCTGTAAATTGATGGATAATTGTCCAGATATCCATCAAAAGTACAAGAAAAACCCTGTTTTGTTCCTTCTTTTGCCTTCTCTGTCGACTAAAAATACCAGCATAAGAAAACACAGCCTATAAAAACGTTGGCTGTCGCTTCCCAATGCGTGCTACACCGCCCAAACAGGAGTACTGAACATGAAGACCCAAGTCGCAATTATCGGCGCTGGCCCCTCGGGCTTGCTGCTCGGCCAGTTGCTGCACCGCAAGGGCATCGACAACGTCATTATCGAGCAGCGCAGCGAAGACTACGTGCTCGGCCGCATCCGTGCCGGTGTACTGGAGCAGGGTATGGTGGATCTGCTGCGTGAAGCGGGTGTCGATGAACGTATGGATCGGGAAGGTCAGGTGCATGAAGGCTTTCACATGTCATTCGATAACCGTCTGGCTCGGGTTGATTTGAAAAAGTATTCCGGTGGCAAAACCGTTATGGTCTATGGCCAGACGGAAGTCACCAAAGACCTGATGGATGCCCGCAAAGCGGCAGGTGCCCAGTCCGTGTATGAAGCCGAAGATGTGGCCCTGCATGGCATCGATACCGATAAACCAACGGTGACGTTCACCAAGAATGGCGAGCAGGTAACACTCGAATGCGATTACATTGCCGGGTGCGATGGCTATCATGGTGTGTCCCGTAAAACAGCGCCGAAAGACGTTCTGAAAACTCATGAGCGCATCTATCCATTTGGCTGGCTGGGCGTGCTGTCCGATACTCCGCCGGTCGACGATGAACTGATTTACGCCAACCACGAACGGGGTTTCGCACTCTGCTCAATGCGTTCCAGTACCCGCAGTCGTTATTACATTCAGGTAGAGCTGGATGAGAAAGTCGAAGACTGGCCAGACGAGCGGTTCTGGGAAGAACTTAAGCGCCGTTTACCGGAAGATACGGCTGCCCGGCTGGTTACGGGGCCCTCGATCGAAAAAAGCATCGCACCGTTGCGCAGCTTCGTTGCCGAGCCGATGAAATTCGGCCGCATGTTTCTGGTCGGCGATGCCGCGCACATTGTGCCACCGACAGGTGCCAAAGGTCTGAACCTGGCGGCGAGTGATGTCTACACGCTGTACCACGCCATGATCGGGGCCTATCACGATGGCAAACCGGAGTTGCTGGATAAATACTCCGATATTGCTTTGCGCCGCATCTGGAAAGCCGAACGTTTCTCCTGGTGGATGACATCGATGCTGCACAAGTTCGACGAAAATACCTTTAACCAGAAGATGCAGCTGGCTGAGTTGGATTACTTCACAGGGTCTGAAGCGGGGCTTACGGTGATTGCTGAAAATTACGTCGGCTTGCCGTATGAGAAGGTCGAGTAACTGACAACAACATAAGAGGTAACCACTGAAACAGTGACCGGTGTCAGGTACTCTGCGGGAGGGCGTGGGTCCGCATGGATGCGGACCGCCGAGCGTACATGGATGTACTTGCAGCGTCCCTCCCGTAGAGTACCTGACACCGGTCGCGAACCACTGGCAAAAGGTGCTATCCAATAGGTGGTAAAAGCAACCACCGCCCTCAACCCTTTTCCATATCCTCCATATCCTCCATATCCTCCATATCCTCCAGCTCCTCCCCGCAGAACCGACAATATTCCGCATCGATCTCATGGCCGGTTTTACCGCAGCCGTGGCAACTGCGATTGTCGCGCTGGGTTCGTAAATGAGTGGCCAGTTCAGCGGTGTATATGCCGGTGGGTACCGCGATGATGGCGTAACCGGTGATCATCACCGCCGTAGAAAGCATTTGGCCAAGCGGGGTAAGGGGGGTTATATCGCCGTAACCGACGGTGGTGAGGGTAACGATAGCCCAGTAGATGCTTTTGGGAATTGAGGTGAAACCGGCCTCGGGGCCTTCAATCAGATACATGAAGGTACCGAAGACCACGACCATGGTAACGACGCTGTAGAGAAACACCAGAATCTTGCGTTTACCGGTGCGCAACGCCTGCATCAGCATTTCGGCTTCGCTGACGTAACGAATCAGCTTTAGCACACGAAAAACGCGCAGAATGCGCAGTATTCGAATCACCAGCAGCGAATTGATACCCGGTATCAGCAAGCTGAGGTAGGTCGGTATGATCGATAGCAAATCGACAACGCCGTAAAAGCTCGTAGCGTATTTTAGCGGGTGGCGAACACTGACCAATCGTATCCCGTATTCAAGTGTGAATAACAGCGTGAAAAACCATTCTATGCCAATCAGTTGCGACTGGTATCGGGCATTGATCGAGCCGACTGTCTCCAGCATCACGGCCGCCACGCTGAGCAGAATCGCTAAAATCAGCACCACGTCGAACAGCTTACCGGGTTTTGATTCCGCGCCAAAAATAATGTCGTTCAGGGCCAGTCGCCACGGAGCCATCGGCTCCGGGGCAGCCTCTTCTTCAGGTAACCGCTCCCGGTCTGCGTGTGGCGGTAAAATGTGAAACCGGTCTGTTCGACGCTGACCCATTAAAACGCTTCACCAACGCTGATCGCAAAGCCAAAGCTTTCCATATCGACCAGGCCAAAATCGGCACGGATGTTAAAGCGTGAATCGGCAATGGTGGAATAACGGATGCCACCGCCGACGCTGGTATGGAAGCGGTCGACGCCGAGTCCGCTCAATTCACCGGCGACCTGGGCGGTGTCGAGGAAACCCGTCACAGCCCAACGCTGGGTCAGGGTCATGCGGTATTCCGATTGCAGCCCGAGCAAGTGATGATCTGACCAGAGGTTGCCGTTGGCGCCGCGCAAGGTGCTTGCACCGGCTGGCCGGGGTAAACGGCTGAAGGGGGTGGTTTTGCAGCCGAAGTCATAATTGGCACCCAGTGCTATGACGTCATCGCCCAGGGCGATGTAATGACCAACATCGGTTTCGATGGTGCCGAAATTGCTGTCACTGCCCAGGAATTCGAAATACTGGCGGCCGGTGATGCTGGCCTGGCTACCTGCGGTTGGCCAGTCTCTGTCGTTGCGGGTATCCCATCGGGCTGTCAGGCCAAGACCGCTGTAAAAGCCGCCTTCATAGCCACGTTGGTCGCCGCTCAGCAGAGGGTCGCTGGTATCGTCTTTAATGGTTTCGTTGTCGGCGAACACGATGCCGCCGATGTGCAGGGTTGGCGTGACCCGGTAGGCCGCGCCGAACTCGGATTCAAAGGTGGTAAGGTCGTAGATCTCCTCGTCGTCATCAAAGCCGGTATCGTTGCCTTGCTCATAGTAAGGCGTTGGCCAGTACTTGCCGCCCAACGTGCCATATAAGTTCCAATCGCCGCCGGCAACGTAGAAATCGGGCCAGATATAAGCCTGGAACTGGCTTTTGGTCGTGCCCTGGAGCAGTAATTCAAGCCGGTCCTGAGGTTTGTTCAGGCTGGTTTGTTCGAACTGACGCATGACATAGGCGCCGTATTGGAAGCCGGTCTCCGGGCTGGACCCGATGGCGGGGAGCAACACCCAGTTGGCGGGTTTCAGGTTTTCGGCCTGAACACTGCCCAGGGCGGCCGTCAGGGTAAGCAGAGATAAGATTTTTATTTTCATTGGGTACTCGATTCAATGTAGCCGGTGATGAACACCACTATAACCAGCCAATCTGGCTGCGAAAAGGTGAAAAGTGCCCTGAAACCCCAGTGAATGGGGTAGAACTCCATAAGTGACTGCAGAAGAAGCGGTTATTTGTCGATGTACTCTCATAATGATTCATCGCAGTTGGTGGTTCGGTTGAGTTATACGCTAAAAGCGCCGGTGCAAGCAGAAGCCCCGCCGGTACGATCTGTTCGAGTACCGGTCAACCTATTCAGAGTGATGATGTTGCGCCAGCGCCCAGCGGATGTGTTCTTGAACCAGCGGGCTCGATGCCGGGTACCGGTGTTGCAGTGCATCTACAACCGAGTCGCTGGTCGGTGCGTTGCCCAGCGCCACGGCCAGGTTGCGCTGCCATTGTTCATAGCCAATGCGGCGGATCGCCGAGCCCTCTGTGTTGCTCAGGAATGTCTTTTCATCCCAGTTGAACAGGGCCAGCAGGCTGATGTTGTCAAGCGAGTGTCGGGGCTGAAAGTCGGGCTCCCGGGTGGGTTGGCTGAAACTGTTGAACGGACAGACGATCTGGCAATCGTCACAGCCATAGATGCGGTTGCCCATCTTGCTGCGCAGTTCGACCGGAATAGAGCCGCTGTGTTCAATGGTCAGGTAACTGATGCATTTGCTCGCATCGAGTACGCCGGGCTCAACGAAGGCCTCAGTCGGGCAATCGGTCAGGCACCGAGTGCAACTGCCGCAATGCCGGGTTTCAAAAGGCGCGTCCAGCGGTAAAGGCAGATTGGTAAACAGTTCCCCCAGAAAAAAGTAGCTACCGGCTTCCTGGTTCAACAGCAGGGTGTTTTTGCCGAGCCAACCCATACCGCTTTGCTGGGCGAGCTGGCGCTCCAGCACGGGCGCACTGTCGACAAAGGCCCTGAAACCGTGCTCACCGACCCAGGTCTCGATCGTTTTGCCCAGCTGGGTGAGCCGCTTGCGCATCAGCTTGTGGTAGTCACGGCCGAGCGCATAGCGTGAGATGTAGGCCCGGTTGGGGTCGTTCAGTGCGGCCTGCATATCGCCCTCGGGCCGGTAATCCATGCGTACGGAAATCGAGCGCAGTGAGCCGGGGTGTAACTCGGCCGCGTCGAAGCGCTTGTCCAGATTGCGGGTCATCCAGCTCATAGTGCCGTGGTAGCCTGCATCCAGCCAGGCCAGGTAGCGTTCGCGGTGGGCTTCGGTGGTGCCTGTGCCGATGTGGGCCGCTTGAAAGCCTAGCGCGGCCGCTTCGGATTTGATGTGTTGCGTCAGGTGAACCAGATCCAGACTCGGAATGCTGTGGGTGTTAGCGGGCATGCAACGATGGCCAGATTGGAAACAGGGTGTAAAGTGTGCGGCCAGAACCGACGATAGACAACCCATAGGTTCCGCACCGTTGGCACCTTGATGTTACACTTTGTGTGTTTGTGTTCGGAATGGCCGGGTTCGAAGGAGTAACAGAGCATGGTGTTGTCCATTACTGTTAATGAAATCGCCATGGCGTCAGTCGGCCAGCATGTCGCAGCGGCCGTGCGCGCCGAAGGCGGTGGCATCGTTTATCTCGATGGAACGCTGGGCATGGGGAAAACCACGCTGAGCCGTGCTGTTATTCAAGCCTGTGGCTGGGCGGGCAAGGTGAAGAGCCCAACTTATACCCTGCTTGAACCCTATGAGTGCGACGGAATAACCGTGGTTCATTTTGATTTGTACCGCCTGGCCGACGCCGAAGAACTCGAATTTATGGGCCTACGCGATTATCTGCTGCCCAATACCCTCTGGCTAGTGGAATGGCCCGAGCGCGGCGCTGGCGTGTTGCCTGAGGCGGATGTCGTGGTACATTTTAGCGATGCAGGGGCCAGCGATGGCAGCGACGGTCGTCTGCTCAGGTTTGAAGGTGCTACTGCTGCGGGGCAGCGCATTGTAGATCATCTGAGCCTACCGCTGGCCGGGCATGCGCTGTGATGGTCCGGTGGCTGGCGCGATGCAATTATTAATGGGACAGTTAATGAAACAGTGGTTTGTGAGCCTGGCGGTACCCCTGTTGGTGCTGGTGGGTCTGGTCAGTGTGCCTGGTAGCGTTTGGGCCGCTGAAATTGAAGACGCCCGTATCTGGCCCGCGCCAGACAATACCCGGCTGGTGTTCGATCTGAGCGGCCCGGTCGAGCATCGGGTGTTTGTGCTGTCTAACCCGAGCCGGGTGGTGGTGGACATCAGCGATGTGTCGCTGAGTACCGATTTGGCGCGGCTGTCGCTGGACAACAGCGGCGTATCACGCATTCGCAGCGCCCAGCGCGATGGCGGTGAGCTGCGCGTGGTGCTGGATTTGTCGACCCAGCTGAGTCCGCGCAGTTTCGCGCTGCGCCCTAACGAACAATATGGGCATCGGTTGGTGCTCGATCTTGAGCGGCCTCCGGGCCTTTCAATGGAGCCCAGTGAGCGGCAGGTGAGCCGCAGTGCTGATGATCTGTCGAACCAGCAGCGCAACATCATTATCGCTATTGACGCCGGTCACGGCGGCGAAGACCCGGGCGCGATTGGTGGCCGGGGCACGCGCGAAAAAGACGTGGTGTTGGCTATTGCCCGCGAGTTGTACAGTCAGTTGGATGGGATGCGCGGCTACGAACCTGTACTGATGCGCACCGGTGATTATTACCTTTCATTGCAGCGCCGCAGAGAGCTGGCGCGGGAGAAACGGGCGGATCTGTTTATCTCGATACACGCCGATGCCTTTACCGACCCCCGAGCCTCGGGCGCTTCAGTGTTTGCGCTTTCATCCAGCGGCGCGACCTCCGCCATGGCCGGGTACCTGGCCAATCAGGAAAACGCGGCCGATGTTATCGGTGGTGTGAACGGCATCAGCCTGGAAGACAAGGATGAAATTCTGCGCTCCGTGCTGGTGGATTTGTCGATGACGGCGACATTGCGCTCCAGTCTGGATGTTGGCAGTGACATTCTCGGTGAGATGAAGCAGGTGGCGCGCATGCACAAGGCCAGCGTTGAACAGGCCGGTTTTGCCGTGTTGAAATCTCCGGATGTGCCGTCTGTACTGGTTGAAACCGGCTTTATTTCCAACCCGACAGAAGAAGCTAACCTGGGGTCGGCCGGGTATCGCCGGCAGTTGGCGACGGCCATCCGTCAGGGCGTGACTCGGTGGTTTGAGCGTAATCCGCCTCCGGGTACCTGGGTTGCCTGGCAAAAGCGCGAAGTGGGTACGTTGCGCCGCTATGTGGTGGTCAGCGGCGATACGCTGTCGGGCATTGCCTCACGCAATAACACCTCGGTCAGTCGGTTGCGGGAAGTTAACCAGATGAACGGCACCGCCATTCGCATCGGTCAGGTGATTCTGATTCCCCAGGGTTAGTCTTGGGTTAGAATCTCGAATATCGGCGTTAGCAACCAACTGAGTCCAGGTGCCGGGGGTGCCTATCCGGGGAAGTCCGCAACATGGATGTTGCGGTCTAGGCCCCATGGACGGGTTTACGCCGACCCCGGATAGGCACCCCCGGTGCCTGGCACGGACTCCTGGCAATACAGCGAAACCAAACTCCGGAACTTAAGTAATTAAAGGTTATTGCATGCGTCGAATATTAACGCTCTCTCCCCGGCTGGCTAACCAGATAGCGGCGGGTGAAGTGGTTGAACGACCCGCTTCGGTGGTGAAAGAGCTGGTTGAGAACAGCCTGGATGCCGGTGCTACACGCATTGATGTCGAGGTTGAGCAGGGTGGCGTCAAGTTGATGCGTATTCGCGACAATGGTTCCGGTATCCTCCGGGACGATCTGGCGATGGCACTGAATCGTCATGCTACCTCCAAAATTCACAATCTGGATGAACTTGAAGCGGTTGCATCGCTGGGTTTCCGGGGCGAAGCGCTGGCGAGTGTTGCCTCGGTGTCGCGGCTGATGCTGACCTCGAAGCCGGCCGATCAGGCTGAAGCCTGGCAGGTGAATACCCATGGGCAGGATATGAATACCGAAATTCTGCCGGCCGCCCATACCGATGGCACTACGGTGGAAGTGCGCGACCTGTTCTTCAATACCCCGGCACGGCGCAAGTTCATGCGCACCGAAAAAACCGAATATAATCACTTGGAAGAAGTGGTCAAGCGCCAGGCACTGGCGCGATTTGACGTCGGTTTCAGCCTGCGCCACAACAACAAGACGATCCACTCACTGCGCCCGGCGACGACCCAGGCCGAGCAGGAACGTCGGGTTGCACAGTTGCTCAGCCCCGACTTTATGAACAATGCCCTGGTGATCGAGGCCGAAGCCGCCGGCTTGCGACTGACCGGCTGGGTCGGCTTACCGACCTTTTCCCGGTCGATGGCGGACATGCAGTATTTCTTCGTCAATGGCCGTGTGGTGCGCGATAAAGTGATCTCGCACGCCGTCAAACAGGCCTACCGGGACGTGCTGTACCATGGTCGCCAGCCTTGCTTTGTGCTTTATCTGCAACTCGACCCCGGCGGGGTCGATGTGAATGTTCACCCCACCAAGCATGAAGTGCGGTTTCGTGATCAGCGGCTGGTGCACGACTTCCTGTTCCGGCAATTACACCGGGCGTTGGCCCAGGTGAGACCGGACGCAGACACCGATCCGTCCCGGGCGCAGTCGCCCTCGCACGAGGCTTTTCGTCCACAGGCCACGGGTGCCATGGCGGGCGAATTTGGCGGGCAACAGCGCATGGATATGTCGCCGCCGTCGTCTGCAGCGGGCAGCTATGGTCGGACTGAAGTAGGGGGGCAGGCCGCGTCGGTGGCCGATCAAATCGGCTTCTATCAGGCGTTGTATCCGTCGGCTTCTGCATCATCGCCGTCTGAACGAGCGTCTATTGATGCTTCAAACCGGCCCGCCCAACCTCTGCCCGATGTCGATGGTGATGTGCCACCGCTGGGGTTCGCGGTGGCCCAGTTGCACGGCATTTTTATTCTGTCGCAAAGCCAGCATGGTCTGATCGTGGTCGATATGCATGCCGCTCACGAGCGGATCACCTACGAACGCATGAAACGCCAATACGACCAGCAAGGTCTGCAGGCGCAGCCGGTTCTTGTTCCGCAGAAATTCTCGGTCAGTGAGCGCGAAGCTGACGCCGCTGAGGAGTTTGCCCACTTGCTGGTGCAGTTCGGGTTGGTGATCGAGCGCCTGGGTCCGGAAACCCTGATCGTGCGTCAGACCCCGGTGTACCTGCAACAGGCGGACATCGAACCATTGGTGCGCTCGGTGCTGGCCGATTTTATTGAGCATGAAACCTCGGATGCGATTGTCGCCCGTCGCGATGAAATACTGTCGAGCATGGCCTGTCATGGCTCAGTACGCGCCAACCGCAAGCTGACCATTCCCGAAATGAACGCCTTGTTGCGCGATATGGAGCGCACCGAGCGCAGCGGTCAATGCAATCACGGCCGCCCGACCTGGACTCAGCTGTCTCTGGATGAGCTGGACAAACTCTTCATGAGAGGGCGCTAGGTGACCACGATGGCGCCAGCCAACAAGCCCCCGGCTATTTTCCTGATGGGCCCGACCGCCGCCGGGAAGACTGACCTGGCGCTGTCGCTGGTAGAGGCGGGGCAGTGCGAGATTATCAGCGTCGATTCGGCCCAGGTTTATCGCGGTATGGACATTGGCACCGCCAAACCGGATGCCGCCATCCTGCAGCGAGCGCCCCACCACCTGATTGATATCTGCGACCCGGCCGACAGTTACAGCGCCGCACAGTTCCAAGCGGACGCGCTGGCGGCTATGAACGACATTCATCAGCGTGGCCGGGTTCCATTACTGACCGGTGGCACCATGCTGTATTTCAAGGCATTGGTGGAGCCGCTCGCGGCCATGCCCCCGGCGGATGAGGCCGTGCGCCAAGCGCTGCAGGCGCAACTGGACAGCGGGGGGCTGGCGCCGCTATTGAATGAGCTGGAAGTCGTTGATCCGCAGGCGTATGCGCGGATAGACCGACAAAATCCGCAACGTGTTTTGCGCGCCCTGGAAGTCTACCGGATCAGTGGCCGGCCAATCTCAGCGTACTGGGCCGAATCGGTGAATGACGGCAAAGGCCGTCTGGCTGAAACTGCAGCGGAAGCGTTCCCCTGGCAACTGATACAACTGGCCGTGATACCAGGAGATCGGGCAATATTGCATGAGCGAATTGCCCGGCGTTTCCAGCAAATGCTGGACCAGGGCTTCGAGCAGGAAGTGCGTGCACTGATGGCACGGGGAGATTTGCACGCTGATCTGCCCAGCATTCGTGCAGTGGGTTATCGCCAGATGTGGCAGTACCTTGAAGGTCAGATTGATCATTCGACCCTGATCGAGACCGGAGTGGCCGCCACCCGTCAACTGGCTAAACGGCAATTGACCTGGTTGCGCAAATGGCCGGAACTGGCGGTGCTGGATCCAACTGGGCCCGGAGGGGATCGCCGCATTATTGACCAAACGTGGCAAATCTTGCGTAAATCGGGACTTTAGTGCACGAATTGCATCCACATCACCTTGAATTTCGCCTACAATTCCACATTATCTTGCGGATTGTGAAGTGATCTGGCTGGCTTTGGTTGGTCAGACAGTTTCAACCCAGACTTTTTGTCGACCCAGGGCACGTTGATTTGCGTATCCAGTGTTCCGCTAGTCCGATTCAATTCGGTCAAGTGGTATACCCTTACCAGATTGCGATGTCGATGGTGACGCTGGCGCAATCCATCAATGGCAAGCCGGGTGCAGGAACGTCCAGTGACGTTCGGCACTGTCGGAAGGCCCATAAACGATTACTATAATCCTTCGTTAAAAGGAGTTCGACATGTCAAAGGGGCATTCGTTACAAGACCCTTTCCTCAATGCGCTGCGGAAAGAACGTATTCCGGTTTCAATCTTTCTGGTAAATGGGATCAAACTGCAAGGGCAGATTGAGAGCTTCGACCAGTTTGTCATCCTGCTGAAAAACACGGTGAGTCAGATGGTCTACAAGCATGCCATCTCCACTGTGGTGCCAGCGCGTAATGTTAAAATTCCTCATGAAAGCGAAGAAGTCACCATCGAGTGACGGCGTTGTCATGCAGGCCAGCCCGGTCGATGATCGGGTATCGGAGAATCTGATTGTTTTTTGAACGTGTCGAAGGCGGGGACCGGGCCATACTGGTCCACGTCGATTTTCCCGAGTCTGCCAATCGGGAAGACCCCCAGGAATTTGAAGAACTGGTGACGTCCGCCGGGGCCACAGCTGTGGCCACTCTGGGCGGTTCCCGGTCTGCGCCGCACCCGAAATATTTTGTCGGGTCGGGTAAACTTGAAGAAATTAAAGCGGCGGTTCAGGCAACCGGAGCCGAGGTGGTGCTGTTTAATCACAGCCTGTCACCGTCACAGGAACGCAACGTCGAGCGTGCGGTGGAATGCCGGGTACTGGACCGCACTGGCCTGATTCTCGATATTTTCGCCCAGCGGGCGCGAACCCACGAAGGTAAACTCCAGGTCGAACTGGCCCAGTTGCAGTACCAGAGCACACGCTTGGTACGAGGCTGGACTCACCTGGAACGCCAGAAGGGCGGTATCGGTCTGCGTGGCCCGGGTGAAACCCAGCTGGAGACGGACCGTCGCTTGCTGCAGGTTCGCATCAGCACTATTCACCGTCGGCTTGAAAAGGTTGAAAAGCAGCGTGATCAGGGCCGCCGCGCACGGACCCGGTCGGACACTCCGACGATTTCGCTGGTGGGTTACACCAACGCTGGCAAATCGACTCTGTTTAATGCCCTGACGCAAGCTGAGGTGTATGCCGCCGATCAGCTGTTTGCGACACTCGATCCCACCCTGCGCCGACTGAGCATTCCCGACATGGGTGACGTGGTGCTGGCAGATACCGTGGGCTTTATCCGACATCTGCCGCACAAGCTGGTTCAGGCCTTCAAGGCGACGCTTCAGGAAACGGCGGACGCCGATTTGCTGCTGCATGTGGTCGATTGTGCCGATGAAGACCGTATAGAGAATATGGAGCAGGTTGAGCTGGTGTTGGAAGAGATTGGCTCGCTGGACCTTCCCCGGCTGGAAATTTTCAATAAGATTGACCTGCTCGACGACTTTGCCCCGGCCATTGAACGCAATGACCAGGGGCGTCCAGTGCGGGTCTGGGTGTCGGCGCAAACCGGTCAGGGCCTGGCATTGATTCAGCAAGCTATTGCAGAATGCCTTGGTGACGAGATTATTGCGCGTAAAATCAGCCTGAAACCGAACGAATCGGCTTTAAGGGCTGCACTCTATCAGTACAATGCGGTACTGTCTGAAGATTACGATGCACAGGGGTTGTCGGTCCTGGATATACGAATCCAGAAAAAAGACTTTAAACAGCTGCTGAAGAAAAACGGGCTTGATGCGGAGCGGTTCGGTGTGAGCGAACCCCGGGAATTTTTTGAGTTGTGACGGTCGTCGGTGTTTGGCCGGTGTCCATCAACCCAACCTTTATCATTTGAAAACGGAGATGACCATGGCGTGGAATGAACCACCAAATGGCAACAACAATAACGATCAGGATCCCTGGGGGAACCGGCGCCGTAAAGGCAACGATGGTCCCCCGGATCTCGATGAAATTTTCAAACAGGTCAACGAGAAACTGAACAAGTGGCTCGGTGGCAAAAAGAAAGGCGGGGGTGGTTCCAGTGGCTCGGGTGGCTCCGGAGCCAGTTTTGGTGCCATTCTGGGCATTTTGTTGGTTGTGGTGCTGGCTTATGCCGCCTATGACTCCATATACACGGTCGACGAATCTGAACGAGCTGTAATTTTGCGCTTGGGTGAGTTCAGCAGCATTCAGCTGCCTGGTCTGCATTTCAAGGTGCCATTCATTGACCGAATTGATCAGAAAGTGAACGTTACCGAAGTGCGCAGCCTGCGTTTGCAGGAAAGCATGCTAACCGGTGACGAGAACATCGTATCGGTTACCATGACGGTGGAATACCGTGCCGCGGACGCTCAGAAATTTGCACTGAACGTACAGCAGCCGGAAACCAGTCTGGCCAATGCCGCCGAATCGGCCTTGCGCCACGTCATCGGTTCGGCCACGCTGGAGCAGGCATTGACCGTGGGTCGTGACCAGATTCAGCTCTCGGTGCGTGACCGGCTGCAGAATTATCTGAACCTTTATGATGTGGGTATTGAACTGGCCCAGCTGAACATCAACGACACCTCGCCACCACAGCAGGTGCAGGCCGCGTTCGATGATGTTATTACCGCACGTGAAGACCAGCAACGACTGATCAACGAAGCTCAGGCCTATGCCAACCAGATTTTACCGGTGGCTCAGGGTCGTGCGCGTCGTCAGTTGGAAGAAGCCCAGGCCTACCGCGAACAGGTGGTTGCCAATGCAACGGGTGAGGCCGATCGTTTCTCCGATATTCTAGGCGCTTATAGTGAAGCACCGGAAGTAACGCGTGAACGTCTCTACCTGGAATCGATCTCGCGCATCTATGCTAACAGCAGTAAGGTTTTGGTGGATGTCGAGGGTGGTAACAACATGATGTACCTGCCACTGGATCAGTTGCGTCGCAATGCAAGTGGTGGTGGTCAGAGCTCAGCCAGCCAGATTGGCAGCCCGGCCGGTTCTAACATGAATAACTTGTCGAACAGCGATGTGCGGAGTCTGACTGATCAGATTTTGCGTGAAATCGACCGTCGGCGAGCAAACTGAGGAGGCTGAACTATGGGTACTCGTAATACAATCCTGCTCGCCGTGCTCGCGTTGGTTGTCTTTGTTGGCTTGCAAAGCGTTTATGTAGTGAGCGAGAAAGAGCGCGCGATCAAGCTGCGGTTCGGTGAAGTGGTTGCCGCCGATGTGGAGCCAGGCTTGCAGTTCAAGGTGCCGTTTATCGAGAACGTGCGCAAATTTGAAGCTCGTCTGATCACTCTGGATAGCGAAGCAGAGCGTTTCATTACCAGTGAACAGAAAGGTCTTGAAGTAGATGCCTATATTCAATGGCAAATCGACGATGTGCGTCAGTTCTACACCGCCACCAGTGGCGGCGATTTCTTCCGCGCCAACACAATTCTGGGTAACCGGGTAAACTCTGCCCTGCGCGACGCCTTCGGTCGTCGCACCTTGCGTGAAGTTGTATCTGGTCGGAGCGAGAACCAGCCGCTTTCGACCGGAACCGAGATTGAAGATGAAGGTGAGCGGGACCGTTTGCTGCGTGAAGTAACGGCCGATGTGGATAGCTTTGCCCGCAGCGGTCTTGGCATCCGGGTAATCGATATTCGTGTAAAAGCGATTGACCTGCCACAGGAAGTTTCTCAGGACGTGTTCAGCCGGATGCGCTCCGACCGCCAGCAGGAAGCTCAGTTGTTCCGGTCTAACGGTGAGCGGGAAGCCGAAGAACTTCGGGCATCCGCTGACCGCCAGGAAACGGTGATTCTGGCTAATGCGTTTCGCGAGTCCGAACAGATTCGCGGTGAAGGTGATGCTGAAGCCTCCCGGATTTATTCAACAGCCTATTCGGCCGATGAGGAGTTTTATAGCTTCTATCGCAGTCTTGGCGCTTATGAGCAAAGTTTTGGTGGCGATGGCGACATCCTGTTGCTGGAACCGGATAATGATTTCTTCCGTTACCTGCAGTCCAAGGGCGGCGTTCCGTCTCAGGATCAACAATAGCTTGGTAGGCTTTCCCCAAATCCGGTGAAATAGTTTAAAAAAGGGTTGGGGGTCGAGCATTGCAAGTGTAGAATCCGTTAACCGGGCCATGTGCCCGGTTTTTTTGTGCCTGGTGTTGGCAAATGGCAGCTTGGTCCGGCTAATTTGGGGCCTTTGGTACGTCCACAACGCCCGGTAAAATCCTGATTGAATGAATGGGAACGTGTTTCGGCATGACCATAGCAGAACGCTGGCTGTTGCCCGACGGTATCGAAGAAGTCCTACCGCCGGAAGCCGCACGAATTGAGGCTTTGCGCCGACTTCTACTCGACGAATACCGTACCTGGGGCTACGACCTGGTGATTCCGCCGAGCGCTGAATATCTGGAATCGCTGCTGACTGGCGTTGGGCACGACCTCGACCTGCTTACCTATAAGATCACCGATCAGGTCAGCGGCCGTTTGATGGGTCTGAGTGCCGATAACACCCAGCAGGTCGCGCGGATGGATGCGCACAGCCTGCCGCGTACCGGGGTGGCTCGCTATTGCTATTCGAGCAACGTGTTGCACACCAAAGCGACGCATCTGTTGTCATCGCGCAGCCCCATCCAGATTGGTGCTGAACTGTATGGCTATTCCGGGATCGACAGTGACATCGAGATTGTTTCGCTGATGCTGACGTCGCTGTCCCGGGCCGGGCTGGCCAACGTAACGCTAGATCTGGGTCATATCGGCATTTACCAGGCTTTGATAGAAGCATCTGGTCTGGAAGGCGACGACCCAACGGTACTGTTCAGGTTGTTGCGCCACCGCTCATTGCCGGAACTGAATCGCTGGCTGGAAACGGCGCCACTGACAGACAACTTCAAGCGCTGGTTCGGGTTATTGCCGAAGTGCGCTGGTACGCTGGATCAGTTGGCTAACTGGCCAGAACAGTTTGCTGGTGCACCCGACGGTGTGCTGGCGGCGCTGGAAACGCTGACTCGGATTGCGCAGGCACTGAAAGCCCGCTTCCCGGAACAACTTATTCACCTGGATCTGGCTGAATTGCGAGATTATAACTATCACACCGGGCTGGTGTTCTCGGCCTTTGTGCCCGGCTTCGGTCAGGCGGTTGCCAAGGGTGGCCGTTATGACTCGACCGGTAAGGTATTCGGCCGTGCGCGACCGGCCACGGGCTTTTCCAGCGACCTGAAGATTCTGGCCAGTCAAACCCGTGGTCGTTGGCAGGAAGCGGCGGGCATACGGGCACCGGCGGTGTCCGACCCGGTACTGATTGACCGGATCGGCCAATTGCGGGCGTCGGGTGAGCGAGTCATTCAGGTGTTTACCGACCAGGCGGTTCCGCAAGAGCTGGGCTGTGACCGGGAGCTCGTGCTAGAGCAGGGCGACTGGCAGGTGAAGCCGCTGACATAAGGCAACCAGCCGCTGTTTGCCCTGGCTTTTTTAGGCGGCCAAAAATTCCATACATGTTATCAACTACAGGCAAAAAACGATGGGTAAAAATGTTGTCGTACTCGGTACCCAGTGGGGAGACGAGGGCAAGGGTAAGATAGTCGACCTGCTGACGGAAAAAGCGTCAGCTGTGGTGCGCTTTCAGGGCGGGCACAACGCCGGCCATACCTTGGTTATTGACGGTGTCAAAACCGCATTGCACCTAATTCCGTCGGGCATTCTGCGCCAGGGCGTCAACTGCATCATCGGCAACGGCGTTGTGCTGTCCATTGAAGCGCTATTGAAGGAAATGGCCATGCTCGAAGAGCGTGGCGTTCCGGTGCGTGAGCGACTGCGTATCAGCTATGGCTGCCCATTGATTTTGCCGGTACACGCAGCGCTCGACCAGGCGCGGGAAAACCGCCGTGGTGAGGCCAAAATCGGCACCACAGGTCGTGGCATTGGCCCTGCCTACGAAGACAAGGTTAGCCGTCGCGGTGTACGGCTGGGCGATGTGTTTCAGCCCGGCTTTGCCGACAAGGTCCGGGAGTTGATGGATTATCACAACTTCGTACTGACTAATTATTACGGCGTAGATGCTGTCGATGTTGAGCAGACCCTGACTGAAGTGATTGAGCAGGCGCAAAGCATTCGCGACATCACTGTTAACTCGGTTGGCCTGATTCACAGCATCCGTGAGCAGGGTGGCGACATCATGTTTGAAGGGGCCCAGGGCTCGCTGCTGGACATCGACCACGGTACCTACCCTTATGTTACCTCCTCCAACACCACCGCTGGCGGTGTTGCGACCGGCTCCGGCGTTGGGCCGCTGTACCTTGACCAGATCATGGGCATCACCAAGGCCTACACCACCCGCGTTGGCTCAGGCCCGTTCCCGACGGAACTGTTCGATGACGACGGCAAATACCTGGCCAAACAAGGCAATGAATTCGGCACCACTACCGGTCGTCCGCGTCGCTGCGGCTGGTTCGATGCCGTGCTGGTCAAGCACAGCATTCGCATCAACAGCATCAACGCCATTTGCCTGACCAAGCTCGACGTGCTGGACGGCCTGAAAACAGTCAAGGTATGCATGGGTTATCGGGATGAAGAGGGTAACGATGTTGAGTGGCCGGAATCGGCAGAAGCCTTTGCCCGGGTTACACCGGTGTACGAAGAGCTGCCAGGCTGGGATGAATCCACCGTGGGTGCCAGTGAGCTGAGCCAGCTTCCACAGGGCGCACGGGATTACATCGCCTACCTGGAAAAGGCCATCGGCGCGCCAATCGACATCGTCTCAACCGGCCCGGACCGAATTGAAACCATCGTACTTCGCCATTCGTTCGATATTCAGTAAGGGTCACCTCCGGGGGCACTGGCCCGCAGCGACTACCGGTGGTACCTCTGTGGGGTCGGCGTGAATCCATCCATGGAGCCTAGGCCGCAGCATCCCTGCTGCGGACTACCCCACAGAGGTACCACCGGCGTCCGCTGCTTACACTGTGCAAACCTTGAAACGTGAAGTCGAATTCTAAGAGCCGGTTTCCAGTCCGTTGAGCCGGCTCCACATCTCTCTGTTTTGCCCGTAGCCATGCCGTTACAGCCGTCTGCACACAACCTTATTCAGATACTCAACAATGCGTTATACTGTGTGCGCATTAGTCAACCGATACCCATCGGACGCCGAGGCGATTACCCGAATTGGAGGTTGACATGAACGCAATATCGATCAAATTCTAATCAACAAGGATTACGACCTATCAGCCGACGGAAACCCGCTGACCCGAATCTTGAACGGGAAGCTGAGAAATACGAAAACCCCATTCCCAGTCGGGAATTTATTCTGGAGCACCTGGAAAACCGCCAGGGCCCGGCAACACACCCCGAACTGTGCGAAGAGCTGGATCTCGCCGACGATGAACGCGATATTGAAGCACTGCGCCGTCGTCTGATTGCTATGGTTCGCGATGGCCAGTTGCTGTGCTCGCGCAAAGGCGCCTTTGGCCTGATCGACAAGATGGATCTGGTAAAAGGCCGCGTGCAAGGCCACCCCGATGGCTTTGGCTTTCTGATCCACGATCAGGGTGGCAAAGACTACGTATTGAACCATCGCCAGATGCGTTGTTGCTTCGATGGCGATGTGGTTCTGGTCCGCAAGGGCGGGACCGACCATCGCGGTCGCGTTGAAGCCATAATCACCGAAGTGCTCGAATACAATACCCAGGAAGTGGTGGGGCGCTATCTAAACGACGGTGGTATTGGTCGGGTGGAGCCGGAAAATCGCCGAATCAGCATCGACGTGCTGATCCCACCGGGTAACGAGGGCGGTGCCCAGCCGGGTGAGATTGTCGTCGTCGAGGTGCTCGAGCAGCCGCAATTCCGGCGTCAGCCGGTAGGCCGGGTTACCCAGATACTGGGCGAACATATGGCCCCGGGCATGGAAATCGACATCGCCCTGCGCACCTATGACATTCCGCATGAATGGCCTCCTGAGGTTGAACAACAGATCGACGGTATGAGCGATCAGGTGGCCGAGGAAGACAAAGCCAATCGTATTGATTTGCGCGACAAGGCGTTTGTCACCATCGATGATGAGACTGCCCGTGATTTCGACGATGCCGTGCTGGCCGAATCGGTGCGCGGTGGCGGCTGGCGGCTCTATGTCGCCATTGCCGATGTCTCCAACTACGTGGCCGTCAACTCACCACTGGACAACGAAGCCCGAAAACGCTCGACCTCGGTGTATTTTCCCGAACGAGTAATACCGATGTTGCCGGAGATACTGTCGAACGGTCTGTGTTCTCTAAACCCCAATGTTGATCGCCTGACGCTGGTCTGTGAAATTAATGTTTCCGCTACCGGTAACATCGACAGCTACCGTTTTATGGAGGGTTTGATCAATTCTCATGCCCGCCTGACCTATAACAAAGTAGCGCCACTGCTAGAGCCAGAAACCGCTGCCGTAGCGCGTGAAGTTATGCAGCAGGAGTATGGTGAGGCGGTACTGAAAAACCTCTCCACCCTGCGTGAACTGTACAAAATTTTCCGTTTTCAGCGACGCAAGCGCGGTGCCATCGACTTTGAAACCGTCGAAACCAAAATTGTGTTCGATGCCGATCGCAAGATCGAACGCATTGTGCCGAGTGAACGCAACGATGCACATCGACTGATCGAAGAATGCATGCTGATCGCCAACGTTTGTACGGCGAGCTTTATGCAGGAACTCGAGATTCCGGCGTTGTACCGGGTGCACGATACGCCATCACCCGAGCGTCTGGAAAATTTGCGCAAATACCTGGGTCAGCTGGGTCTGGATCTGAAAGGCGGATTGAAGCCGCATGCGAAAGATTACCAGACGCTGTTAAACCAACTGAAAGGTCGGGAAGACTTCCAGCTGATTCAAACCATGCTGCTGCGGTCGATGAATCAGGCGGTGTATCAGCCGGACAACCTGGGCCATTTTGGTCTGGCGTTTGATGCCTATACCCACTTTACCTCACCGATTCGGCGCTATCCGGATTTACTGACACACCGGGCAATCCGCAGTGTTATCCGTTCCAGTAAGCGTACGTCACTGGTGCGACGGGTGCGCAGTGCGCCCAAAATGAATCAGAAAGACATCTACCCCTACGACCTGCAGGCGATGGTGGAGTTGGGTGAGCATTGTTCCCTGACTGAGCGTCGTGCCGACGAAGCCACCTGGGATGTAGTCGCCTGGCTTAAATGCGAATACATGAAAGATCATGTTGGCGATGAGTTTATGGGCACGGTGTCGTCTGTAACCAACTTTGGTTTGTTCGTGCAGCTCGATGAGGTCTATGTCGACGGTCTGGTGCACATCAGTTCACTGGCCAGCGACTATTACCAGTTCAACGAAGTGGCGCATTGCCTGGTTGGCGAGCGTACCCGGGTCAGCTACGGCCTGGGCGACCGGTTGCAGGTTAAGGTGATGCGGGTTGATCTGGATGACCGAAAAATCGACTTTGAACTGTCCGGTGACTGGGTGCAAAAACCGGCTCGTCCGGGCTCTGTGAAAGGCTCCAAGGCTAAGGCACGACCAGATCAGAAAACCGGTGCCGGTGATGAACCAAACAAAGGTAAGAAGTCGGCCAAGTCGGGTGGTAAGCGTAAGTCTCGCCCGCGTCGCCGCAAAAGCAGCGAGTAACGGCTTAGTTTGAACTGGATTAGCCTGACCTTTGGTCGGGCTTTCTTGTTTCTGGTTATTCGTCGGATCGGTGCTTCTTTTAAGTTTACTGGAATGTGAATCATGAGTGACGCAACGTCCTGGGTATATGGCATTCATGCCTGCCAGAGTGCCTTGGAGCAGCATCCGGATCGGGTGCGCGAAATACTGTTTTTAAAGGGACGTCAGGATCAGCGCATTCAGCGCCTGCTTGATCTGGCTAAAACCCAGGGCGCGCGGTTTCGCTGGCTGGCGCGGGATGAGTTCGATCGTCTGCTGAACCGCAATGAGCTGCAGGATGCTCGTCATCAGGGCGTGTTGGTGCAAACGCTGGCCGCACCTGTGTTGGATGAGGGTGATCTCGAAGCTCTGGTGGCCGGTCTGGATCACCCGGCCTTGTTGCTGGTGCTCGATGGCGTAACCGACCCGCACAACATCGGTGCCTGTTTACGCAGCTGCGATGCCGCCGGGGCCGATGCCATCATCGTGCCGAAAGACAAGTCCGCCAGCCTGACGCCAACGGCAGTCAAGATCGCCAGTGGTGCGGCGGATACCGTGCCTTTTGTGGTAGTGACCAACCTGGCGCGGACACTGGATGCACTGAAACAACAGGGCGTCTGGATCTATGGCACGGCCGGTGAAGCCGAAGCATCGATTTATCAGACTGATTTAAGAGGCTCTGTAGCTCTGGTGATGGGCGCAGAAGGCGCCGGGTTACGGCGCCTGACGCGTGAGACCTGCGATGGTCTGTTCAAATTGCCCATGGCGGGGCAGGTGAGTAGCTTGAACGTCAGTGTTGCCGCTGGCGTGTGTCTGTTTGAAACCGTTCGCCAGAGATTGGTCCGGTAGCTCAGGTTTCGGAGTTCAGCTCACCTCAATGGTATTGGCCCGCACCGGATACCGGGTATGCTTCTGTGGGGTCGGCGTTAATCCATCCGTGGAGCCTAGACCGCAGCATCCATGCTGCGGACTTCCCCACAGAAGCATACCCGGCACCCGGTGCTAATCTCCTGGCGAACTCCAAAACCTGAATAATAAAATTGGTTGCCGTTAAGCAGCTTCTCCGATTAGAGATTTCAAAAAGCTGGTGCCATAGTCCATCCGTCCTACCTTAAAAAACTCCGCCAGTGTCTGGCCAATGTCGGCAAAGGTTTCCCGCTCGCCCAGATTGACTGGTTTCAGGGTTTTTCCGTACACCAGCACTGGTATGTGTTCGCGGGTGTGATCGGTGCCTGGCCAGGTTGGGTCGCAGCCGTGATCCGCCGTCATGATCAGGATGTCATTGTCCTGCATTTGTTCGAGAATCTCGGGTAGGCGAGAGTCGAAGTATTCCAGGGCGGCGGCGTAGCCGGCGACATCCCGGCGGTGCCCGTAGGATGAATCGAAATCCACCAGGTTGGTGAAGATCAGGCTGCGGTCACCGGCCTTGCTCATTTGGGTCAGCGTCTCATCGACCAGGGCGGGTAGGCCGGTGGCTTTGAATTTTTGGGTGATGCCCACGTTGGCGTAAATGTCGGCGATTTTGCCGATGGAAATTACTTCGCCACCGGCGTCTTCCAGCTTTTTCAACACGGTTGGCGCCGGGGGTTCGACCGCCAGGTCGTGGCGATTGCCGGTACGTTGAAAGGTGTCGGCACTGTCGCCGATAAAGGGCCGGGCGATGACCCGGCCGATGTTGTATTCATCGACCAGTTCGCGGGCCACTTCACAGACTTCATACAGCCGTTCAAGACCAAAGGTCTCTTCATGGCAGGCAATCTGGAAGACGCTATCGGCCGAGGTATAAACAATTGGTTTGCCAGTGCGGCAGTGTTCTTCACCGAGTTCCTTCAGAATCTCGGTGCCAGAAGCGTGGCAATTGCCGAGCAAGCCGGGCAGGTCGCAGCGTTCGATCAGGGTATCGAGCAATGTTTGTGGAAATGAATTTTCCAACTCGCTGAAATAGCCCCAGTCATACAACACCGGAACACCGGCGATTTCCCAGTGGCCACTGGGCGTATCTTTGCCGCTCGACAGCTCCCGGGCATAGCCGTAGCTGCCTTCGGTTTTTGTGGCCAGTGCCATGCCGGCAGGAACTGAGCCCCGGCTGCTTTCTGTAGCGGCGTTGACCAGCCCCAGCCGGGTCAGGTTGGGCAGGGTGAGCTTGCCAGTTCGGCCCTGGTCTGCCTTGTCTTCGGCACACCACTGGGCGATGTGCCCCAGGGTGTTGGCTCCGGTATCCCCGAAGCGGTCGGCGTCGGCGCTGGCGCCAATGCCGAATGAATCCAGTACCAGTATGATGGCGCGTCCCATGTCTTCCTCCCGGGCGATATCAGTAGCGATCGGGTTCGGATGAACCCGCATCAGCCTGGCTCAGAGTCGCCAGCAGGTTGTTCAGCAGGCTGCTGGCGCCAAAACGGAAGGTGGCTGGGCTGACCCAGCCCGGCCCCATAATCCGGTCAGCCAGTGCCAGATACGCCTGGGCATCTTCAGTCGTTTTAATGCCACCGGCGGCCTTGAAGCCAACAGGGCGGCCGCTATCGTGAATCGCCTGCAGCATGATTTCGGCGGTTTCCAGTGTTGCATTGACGGCCACTTTGCCAGTGCTGGTTTTTATAAAGTCGGCGCCAGCCGCTATGGCAATGCTGCTGGCCTGGCGGATCAAACCGGCATCGCCCAGTTCACCGCTTTCAATGATAACCTTGAGTTGAACACCGGACCCACAGGCTGCTTTGCAGGCCGCAATCAGGTCATGACAAATCTTGTCATTGCCAGACATCAACGCGCGGTAGGGCAGTACAACATCGACTTCGTGGGCACCGGCGGCTACGGCGTCGCGTGTCTCTGCAACGGCGCGATCGATGTCGTCGCTGCCATCGGGGAAATTGGTCACGGTCGCAACGAGAACGTCATGCAACCCTTGTGCAGCCAGTGTCTTACGGGCTGTGGCGATAAACGCCGGGTAGACACAAACAGCCGCAGGTGAACCCGACGGAGTGTTGGCTTGCTTGCACAAGGCTTCGATACGGGCGGCGGTATCGTCGTCGTTCAAACTGGTTAGGTCCATTAACCCGAGCGCTGTTTGGGCGTCACGCTGTAACGGATTCATTTTATTGTCCAAGTGGTCGGTTTTTATGGAGTTTATGCCCAATAGGGGCTAAAAACAACGCAGGGGTAGCCGTCACATACGTTATCGACACTTTTTCAACGGGAACGTTCAAGAAAACTGCGCAACCCACGATTTAATGGCAAACTGCGGTCAATTAAACGCTGTCCTGAGTCTCAATAGACGAAGGTGGCGCTTGTAACGTTTATAGTTTAGGAGAACGCAGTGAATAAATCGTCACAGGTGGCGACCCTTTGGGTCATCAGCGGAGTGTTGTGGCTGGGCAGCTTGGTAGCCTTGGTGTATTTCGCGATGCCGGTACTTGAGATACCGGTGTTGGCTTTGCCTGTGGGGTTACTGTTGGCTGCGGCGGGCGTGTCACTGTTGGCCCTGAACCGCAGTCAGCATCATGCGGAGGAGGCTTCCCGTGAAGTCAGTCGGATCAAGCGGACCTTGCAGGAAAGCCATCTGAAGATTGAACGTTTCGAATATGAGGGTAAACAAAGCGCCGAGCTACGCCGGTTGGTGTTGTCTTCTGCCCAGGAAAAAGACCTGGCGCTGAAAAACATGGCCAATGCGCTGAACACTGCGATGGCCGAAGTCCAGTCGCTTTGTACCTCAAGCCAACCGGACGCGCTGGAACGGATTCGGGAGAAATCAGAGCTGATGCAGCGCTATGCCGATGATTTGAAAGTGCTGGCTCGGCTGGAACTCAAATCTGAACTACCACGCACGGAAAAAATCAATTTGCTGACGGTGCTCGAGGGCTTTTGCGAGGAGTGGCTGCGTTACGGTAAGGAATACCATACCCGGGTCAGATTTGAGCATCAGGAAGATCAGCTACCACTGGTCTCCGACGTCAACTGGCTGCATTCATTGCTGACCCGGGTGGTGTACTCGCTGATGCGGATGAATGAGGGAGGGTTGGTCCAGGTGCATCTGATCGGTTATATCGATGCGGAACTGGGCGAAGCTCTGCGCATTCGAGTCAGCGCCGAAGGCCGTCACCTGGAGCCGGATCAGCTCAGCAATGTGCTGACGCATTACACCAGCGTAATTGATAAAGGTCGCGATGTGGGGCCGGGTTTATCGCTGGTGGTGGGGCGCAGACTGGCCCAAATGCTGGGCGGTAATCTCGATGTACTGGACGGTGACAAAGGGACCGAGGTTTTAGTGGTATTGCCGCGTAAACAGAATAATTGGCAAGAGACAGATGTGTTTGGTTGAGTGATGGTGATTTCTAAAACCTGTGTTCCGATTGATTAGTTCATTTTGCACTACAAGTAATAATTCCGAGCGTTTTTAGCCACAAAAGTGAGTGCTGGCTACCGGGTAGACCTGTCCGGGGTAGTCTGAGGCATGGACTAAAACGCCGGGAGCGTTTTAGCACGAGCGTCGCGAGCCCAAAGGGTGAACCCCATGGATGGGGTTCATATCCCGAAGCCTAGGCTCCATAGACGGATTCACGCCGACCCCGGAGAGGTCTACCCGGTAGTCAGTGCGGGCTAGTAGCAAAAGGGCTACCCAACCGCTGACCCTCTATTGGGTAGGGTCCAGTCGCTCTGGCAGGTTATTAAAGGTCGGCGTAATCCAGCGGCTGGCTTCCTGAATGGTTTGTACATTGTCTGCCGTGTAAAAGCCCACCAGGTTAGTACCGCTTTCTGTGTAGTCTTCTTCCATGCCACGGCCGACCTGATGAAGAACCAGGCGTTTTGCATCGTCTCTGAGCATCTGGTTTTCGAAGTAGCGTGTAAAGCCGTCGAGACTGATCGCCTCAACAGCCGAGGCCAGGCGACGACGCGTGTTGAAGTTTGGGTTGCCATCCATAATCGCCTGCCAGTAAGTCTGGCTCAGTTCATACAAATTCTGCTCCGGAGTGGTCAGGTCATTAATCAGGCCAGCTTTGTAGCGATCAAATTCCTCGTTGCCCAAACTGCGTAACTGCTGCAGATAGCGGTTCATAAAACGATCTGAAAACAATTGCAGCAAGGCCGGGTCGGTATCCGGTGATTGAATATAGACGATCAAACCGGGCAGGTCGTCGGCCATAAAATTTTGGCTGAAAACGATGTAGCCCAGCTGTTCTTCGGTACGCATTTCCGCAAAGTAGGGCGCGCTCATGGTTCGGCCGAGCAATGAAAACAGGGCGCGTTCGCGCAGGCTGCTGTCCTGGCCCTGATAGTAGCCGAGCAAGGCGCTGTCATTGTGATCGATCGCTATTTCATGCCGGTAGCTGCGGCTTGGCAGGGCGGCAACCTGGGGTCTGACCGTTTCGGCATCTGCACTAGGAGGTATCATCGCGCTGACACGCTCTGCCAACTGCCGGGCACCGCCTTCTGTCTGATTGCCATGAATCAGCACCGTCATTTTCTGGTTGCCTAGCAGCGCATCGCGTTGCGCCAATACATCGTCCAGGGTGAGGCTTTCAAGCGCTTCCAAAAGGGCTTCCGGAGTACGATTATCGCGTATCAATGCAGTATTCAGGCGCCGTACCATCTGGTTCAGAACCGGGTCTTCGCTGGTATTGCGCAAGCGTCGTTGTAAGTCGGACTTCAACTGTTGAAAACGAACCTCGCTGATGCCCGGGTCGGTCAGTTCCACCAGCAGGGTATCGAGTAACACGTGCAGGCGGTCGCTGTAGCCGTAAAGCCGCATTTGCAGGCCCCGCTGTGAGGCAGACAGGCCATAACCGGAGCCCGCCCGGCTGGCGGCGTAGCGAAAATCGGTCATGCCGTCATCGACCAGATCGATGAATAATTGCGTAGCGATGGCCTGATTAGCACTGGCATTGGCCTCGGGCGATTCCATCATGACGGTGATGTCGAGCTTCGGCGACAGGAAAGTTTCATCCTGTTCGAACCAGACGGTCAGGCCCGGTGCCTGGTCAATGACCAGCGGCGTATTGTTGATCAGCTCACTCTGGCGCCCGGTGAGCGGCAACACTGACAGGTCTTCGGGAATAAACAGATTCGCTTCCGGCAAGGTTAACGGCGCATCCGTGTCGGGTGTGCGCCACTGGGCGACCACAGAGCCCGACAAGGGGGTTGCCTTGTAGGGTGTCTCGTACCACTCGCTGACGGTATCGGTTTCTACCTCTGGATCCATCAACACAACCAGCGCGTTATCTGGGTTCAGATAGGATAGCCAGCGCTGAATGGTCTCTGCATCGAATTGCGTTAACTGATAAGGCCCGACCAGAAGTTGGTCGGCCGGATAATGCATTAGCCGTGTCGCCAGATGCTGGGCGGTGGCGGCCGGTGATACCTGTTCGGCAAATTCGAAGTTGATCTGGTTGATGGTCTGCAGCTCTTCATAGCGCCACTGGTTCAACCCATCCTGTTCGATGGTTTGCAGGTAATCGAACATCAGCGTGGCCACGGCCTGCCAGTTGGCCATACCCTCGGGGGTTAGTTGCAGGGCGATGTTGAAGGTATCCGGGTTGTGACTGGTGCCCGGGGCCCGGGCCGAGATGCCATCGGCCCAGCCACGGTCTTTCAGTTCAGCGAACAGGGTACCCGAACCCTGGTGATCGAGCAGGCTGGCGAGATAAGTATAAGGCTTGGTATCGAGTTCCGGCACCGTTGCGGGTACCGGGAAGCGGAACTGCAGCAGTCTCGTCTCACGGCGCGGCGCTACTTCAATTAACAGGGGCAGCTGGCTGGTTCTGAATTGGGGGGTATTCACCTCAAGGGGTTCGGAGGTGACTGAACGGATCTGATTAAAGCGACTGTCGACCCAGCTTTTCAGGGTATCGATGTCCTGTGGCCCGACGACTGCTAATGACAGGCGGTTAGCTACATAGTGTTCGCGATAGAAATGCTGCATTCGGTTACGTAACTGGTCGTTGTTCAGCGTCTGGGCATTGCCGATTGCCAGATTGGCCGCCGGATGCTCCGGATTGACCAGCTCACGCACCGCATCTTCACGGCGACGGCTGTCGTCCTGCAGGCTGGCGGTGAATTCCGACTGTACGGCGTTGATTTCACGCTCTATGTAGTTGGCATCGAACAGGGGGGCGATGAAAAACTGGGCCAGCCGGTCCAGCGCGGGTTCCAGATGCTCGGCGTCGATATCAAAATAATACAGGGTGTTCTCATCGGCGGTGTAGGCGTTGTTGCTGCCCCCGTTCTGTTCGATAAACCGGTGGTATTCGTCGGCATCCGGGTATTTTTCGGTACCCAGAAACAGCATGTGTTCCAAAAAGTGGGCGAGACCCGGCACGTCGGCCGGGTTGCTCCAGGAGCCCACACTGACGTTTAGGGCGGCGGCGGCCATTTCGGCGTCCTCATCCGATACCAGTACGACGTTTAGGCCGTTCTCAAGCTCATATTGGTGGAAAACCCGGTCTTCGCGCTCACTGACAACGATGTTGGACGGATTGTCCGCCCCGGAGTCTGAGGCGCTGGTTAGAACGAGCCCTGCGCTCGCCAGAGCAACGATGACCCCGGTAGTGATGGCGATGAGAACACCACGTTTCATACTGCGCTCCTGATGACTGTGCATAATGAACCGGCTGGATGAAGCAGCGTGCACGCCGGTTATGACTCAAATGAGGTTCAGATTCACCGCTTGCCTGAATATCAGGCATCAGGCGCGTTGATCTGTGAAGACAGGGATTGTAACGGTCGGCTGTCCTGCTGTCATGGCATCACTGCTGCTGTCATCGTTGCTCTGGTATTGCGAAATGCGGTGATGTCCCAATAATGGGGGGATAAGCCAGTTTTTTGAACAAGAGGGTGCTATGAACGAAGTGTACGGGCAAGAGTCAGGCAATGTAGTGGTTGTGACCGAGCAGAACTTCCAGCATGTGATGGTTGAGGAGTCTCAACGTCGTCTGGTGGTCATGGATTTCTGGGCGGAATGGTGCGCGCCCTGCAAAGCGCTGATGCCGATCCTTGAGAAGCTGGCGGCTGAATATCAGGGCCAGTTTCTGCTGGCCAAGGTAAATGCCGATGAACAGCCTAATATTGTCGCCCAGTTCGGTGTTCGCAGTCTGCCTACGGTGGCACTGATCGTGAATGGCCAGCCGGTCGATGCCTTTATGGGTGCCGAACCGGAGTCGGCTATTCGGGAACGTCTGGCGAAATACTTGCCCAAGCCCTGGGACAGCCTCCTGGATCAGGCCGGTGCGCTGCAGGCGGAAGGAAAACTCGATGAAGCCTTACCCCTGCTGCGCGAAGCCTACACCCTCAGCGAGGGCGAAACCGCCATCGCCTTTGCGCTGGCCGATGTCTACGTCACCCTGAACCGCGCCGAAGACGCCGAGGCCATTCTCGATAAAATGACCATGACCGAGCAAACAGAGCCGGAATACGCGGCATTGAAGTCCCGCCTGACGTTATTGCACCAGGCCGCAGAGTCACCGGAAATTCAGGATCTGCAGCGCAAACGAGACGCCGACCCGGATAACCTCGAATTGGCCTATGAACTGGCGGTGCAATACAGCCAGATCAACCGACATGCCGATGCGCTGGATACCCTGCTAGGCATTCTACGCAAAGACAAAACCTTCAAAGACGGCGAGGCACGCAAAACCTTCCTCGACATCGTCAACAGCCTGGGCAAGGGCGACCCAACCGCCGTCAAGTACCAGCGCCAGCTGTTTACCCTGCTCTACTGATGGTGGCGAGAATTCGTGCTGACCACCGGATAAGCCTACCCGGCAGCCAGCACTTGGTGTTTTGCCTGCAGAGTCTTCCAAGAGTTTAGCGATTCTTAATTGTCAGGCCATTTTTAGCGCTTGCGCAGAGCCAGACTACCAATTGAGTACCCCGCCCCAAACGAACAGATCACACCCAGATCGCCGGATTTAAGATCCTGATGGTGCAGGTTAAAGGCGATTATCGACCCCGCTGAGGCGGTGTTTGCATACTCGTCGAGCACAATCGGTGCCTCGTCTTGTGTGCCGACATGGCCCAGCAGGCGCTTGGTGATTAACTGGTTCATATTGATATTGGCCTGGTGCAACCACCAGCGTCGAACCTGACTGATATCGGCGCCCACGGCCTCAATTTGCGCAGCAAGATGATCGGCTGCCATCGGGCAAACTTCCTTGAAGACCTTGCGGCCTTCCTGGTGGAACAGCTTGTCTGGTCCGAAAGGGTCGGATTCGAAGGCCCGGGAGACGTAACCGAAGTTGGATCGAATATTGTTCGAATAGACTGTTTTGGCCTTGATGCCGAGAATATCGTAAACATGGTCGGCATCGGCCGTTTCACCACGTTCTACCACCATCGCCGTAGCCACGTCGCCGAAGATAAAATGGCTGTCACGATCGCGGTAATTAACTTGCGGCGAGGTCAGTTCCGGGTTGATCACCAGCACGGCCCTGGCCGTGCCTGCTTTTACCATTTCATAGGCCCGGTGCAACGCGAAGGTCGCCGCAGAGCAGGCAACCAGCATGTCGAAGCCAAAGCCTTCAATGCCGAGCTCGGCCTGAACTTCTATGGCAATGGCCGGGTAAGATCGCTGGGTGTAAGCGCAGCTGACGATAACGGCATCTATGTCGGCCGCATTTTTGTTGGCCGCCGCTAGCGCTTTTCTGGCCGCCGCAACGGCCATTTCCGCCTGGTGGCTGAGCTCATCATCCCCACGTTCGCTGATGCGCGGACGCATGCGGTCGACTTCCATGATGCCGTCTTTGACATAAACAAAGCGCTGGCGGATGCCGCTGGCTTTGGTGATGAAATCGGGGTCGGACTTGGCGACTGGTTCAAGGGTACCGGCTTCTATTTCGCTGGCATGTTCTTCATTGAATTTATCGGCATATTCATTCAGTACCTGCACTAACTCTGTGTTAGTGAGCACATGTTCGGGCGTCCAGAGGCCGGCGCCGCTAATAACGACAGAGTCATTGGCAGACATAATGTGATCCTTTTATCGAGCAATAAAGTTTAATTATATTCACCCAAGTTGTACGGGGATCAACGTGACGAGTGTCGGCTGGCGGGTACGCCTGTCCGGGGAAGTCTGAGGCATGGATGCCGAAGCCTAGGCCCCAAGGACGGGTTTACGCCGACCCCGGACAGGCGTACCCGGTAGCTGACACGGATTCTTGTCAATGCATAAAGGGCAGCCGGAACGAAGCCCGTTGCTTAACCGTGGGCTTGAGATTTGAATCATGACTGCAGTGTAGCAGCGCCCCTTGTTTTGGTCAGTGTTGGCAGGTTGAACGCGAGCTAAACAGGGTTATCCGTGAAAGTTTTTCAAAGCCGGGCCAGTTTGGGTATGCTTTAGGGGTGCTCACGAGAATAAGAAGGCTGACATGCTGCACCATTTCACACTGACATTTCAGTTGCCCGATTCTGCCGCCGTTGATGCGGCTGCGGTTGCCGGGCAGATGCCAGGGTCGGATTTTACCATTGAAGGTATGGGGTCGAACCCAACCGGTGAGTTCTCGATTCACTTTAGCCGCGAGGGCGCCAGCGTGACTCAGGTGCTCGAATATGCCAAATCGCAGGTGCAGCAGGCTATGCCAGATGCTCAGTTGATCGCTATGGATCTGTCTGAAGAACCACCGGCGCAAAGCATGGTCGATGACATCAGCAAGCTGGTGTTGCATGCCTGTAACGCTCTGGGCAGCGTTGATGCTGCCCAGGCCTGGTTATCGACGCCGAATTCGTCGTTGGAAGGGTTGACGCCCAAGGCGTTGATGATCAACGCTGAAGGTCGAACTCAGGTATCACGGGTGTTGACCAGGCTGCTGGCGCGTAAACAGGGCGCGGCCTGAACCTGAACCCGGCGCCGGGTTCAGGTTGTTGCTTCGGTTCACCTTAAGTCCGACAGGCTCCTATAGTTTGTTGATCAGCGCCTGCACGCTGTCTTTGGCATCGCCGAACAGCATGCTGCTGTTGTCGCGGTAGAACAAGGGGTTGCTCACACCAGCATAGCCGGTGGCCATTGAACGTTTCAGAATCACCACCTGATGGGCGTGCCAGACTTCCAGCACTGGCATGCCAGCAATTGGCGAGCCTGGTTTTTCCTGTGCATCCGGGTTACAGATGTCATTGGCACCAATCACCAGTACAACATCGGTTTTCGGCAGGTCGTCGTTAATTTCATCCATTTCCAGCACGATGTCATAGGGCACGTTGGCTTCAGCCAGCAATACGTTCATATGACCCGGCAACCGGCCGGCGACCGGGTGGATCGCAAAGCGCACCGTCTTGCCTTGCTTGCGCAGCGTGGCGGTTAACTCGGCGACGGCTTGCTGGGCGTGGGCGACGGCCATACCAAACCCCGGAGCGATCACCACAGAGTCGGCTTCGCGCAGCCAGGAGGCCACTTCATCGGCCGAGGAGCTGCGTGCTTCACCGTACTCCTCATCGTCGGCGCTGCTGCCGGAATCGGTGCCGAAACCGCCCAGAATCACACTGATGAAGGAGCGATTCATCGCCCGGCACATGATGTAGCTAAGAATAGCGCCAGACGAACCGACCAGAGCACCGGTAATAATCAGCAGATCGTTACCCAGCATGAAACCAGTAGCCGCGGCGGCCCAGCCGGAATAGCTGTTCAGCATCGAAATCACCACCGGCATATCGGCACCGCCGATGGCCGCGACCAGGTGAGCACCGAGCAGCAGGGCAATCAGGGTCATCAGTAATAGCAGCGTCGCATCGCCCGGGCCGTGGCCGTCGGGTGCGAACATGAACAGAAATACCAGTGAGACCAGAATCGCGGCGGCGTTCATCACATGACGCCCGGGCAACGCCAATGGCTTGCTGGACAGAATGCCCTGCAATTTGCCGTAGGCCGCCCAGGAGCCGGTGAGGGTGATGGCGCCGATGAAAATACCAAGGTATATCTCGGTATTGTGAATGACTTTTTCTGCACCCGTTAACTGCGATCTCGGGTCCAGATAGGCAGCCCAGCCGATCAACACCGCAGCCAGACCAACAAAGCTGTGCAGCATAGCAACCAGCTGCGGCATGGCCGTCATTTCAACGCGGGACGCCAGCCAGAGCCCGATCGCAGCACCAACTGCGACCGCAATGGCCAGTACGAAATAGGCTTCTACCGCCGCTGAAGCTACAGTAGCGACAATGGCAATCAGCATTCCGATGATGCCGTAATTATTGCCGCGCCGTGCCGTTTCCTGGGAGCTTAACCCGCCCAGCGATAAGATAAAGAATACCCCGGCCAGCAAGTAGGCCATCGATAACAAACCAGTCATGACGGGTCTCCTTTGCGGAACATATTGAGCATTCGCCGGGTCACGTAAAAACCACCCGCGATGTTAATGCTGGCGACCAGAACACTGATGGTCGCCAGTACACTCACCAACCAGGACCCACTGCCGCTGATCTGCAGCAGGGCGCCCAGAATAATGATGCCGGAAATCGCGTTGGTAACACTCATCAACGGCGTGTGCAGGGAGTGACTGACGTTCCAGATAACCTGCCAGCCAATGAAGATGGCCAGGATAAAAACGGTGAAGTGACTGACAAAATCGGCCGGTGCCACGGCACCCAGCCCCAACAGCAACGCACCGGCAATGAGCCAGTAGAGTGCGATGGGTTTGGCCTTTTTGCTCGCCGCTTTGGTGTCTGCCGCTTTGTCTGTTGGTGGCGTAGCGGTGGGTTTGGGTGCGGCCGTAAGCTTCGGAGGCGGTGGTGGCCAAGTAATGTCGCCAGCATGAACCACTGTGCAGCTGCGGGTTATTTCGTCGTCGAGGTCGATGACCAGTTGGCCATCTTTGTTTGGACACAGGTGCTCAAGCAAACGCCAGACGTTGTTGGCGAGGAGCTGGCTGGCCTGGGTTGCGGCCCGGGCGGCCAGGTTGGTGAAACCAATCACGGTGACATCGTGTGCCTTGACGATTTCATCTTTAACCGTGCACTCGCA
This sequence comes from Saccharospirillum sp., assembly GCF_040881935.1. Taxonomy (NCBI): domain Bacteria; kingdom Pseudomonadati; phylum Pseudomonadota; class Gammaproteobacteria; order Oceanospirillales; family Saccharospirillaceae; genus Saccharospirillum; species Saccharospirillum sp. Next base: position 76,012 of record NZ_JBBECH010000061.1, read on the forward strand.
ATTGCCACCATTGGGTGCTGCCAAATCAACCACCACGCTGCCGGGCTGCATGGCTTTGACCATGGCTTCGGTGATCAGCTTGGGGGCGGGTTTGCCCGGAATCAGGGCGGTGGTGATGATGATATCGACCTCTTTGGCCTGTTCCATAAACAGGGCCATTTCCGCATCGATAAACGCTTTGGACATTTCCTTGGCATAGCCACCAGTGCCAGCGCCGTCTTCTTCCAGTTCGATGGTAAGAAATTCACCGCCCATCGATTCCACCTGATCTTTGACTTCCTTGCGGGTATCAAAGGCACGTACGATGGCACCCAGGCTCTTGGCCGCTCCAATGGCAGCCAGGCCCGCCACACCGGCGCCGATAACCAGCACCTTGGCCGGGGGGACTTTGCCAGCGGCTGTGATCTGCCCGGTAAAGAAACGGCCAAACTGGTTGGCCGCCTCGATGACCGCCCGATAACCAGCGATATTGGCCATGGAGCTCAGCACGTCCATTTTTTGTGCACGTGAAATACGCGGGATTGCATCCAAAGACAGGGCGGTAGCGTGCTTCTCATTAAATTGTTCGAGCACATGCTGATTCTGACCGGGTGCCAGGAACGATATCCAGGTTTTGGAATGGGTACCGGAGCTGCCGAGAGCCTCCAGTTCACCACCAGGCAGGCCTTCTCTATTATCCAGGGGGCTGTTGATTTTCAACAACACATCCGCCTGCTGGTAGAGGTCGGCAGGGTTGGCAATCAGTTGTGCACCGGCCTGTTCATACAAGGCATCTGCAAACTGGGCTCTGCTGCCGGCACCGTGTTCGACGATGACGGTGAAGCCAAGGTCTATCAGCTTGCGGGTTGTGTCAGGTGTCACCGGCACCCGGGTTTCCCCGGGTGAGGTATCGACAGGAACAGCGAGTGTTAAAGACATGTGTTTCCCTCGGTATTCAGACTGGCGGCGCGGTGACCGGTTGAGCGCTGATGCCCAACGACGGCCAATATGTCTGGCGTCCGCCTGTTTTTATAGTTTTTGACGCCTATCAGATCGTTGGTTGGTGGACCATGACGGTCTTTCGGGTGTTCAGTTTTGGTTCAACGAAACCCGATGTGCCCATACTGGCTGGCTATTCCTGGCTGTGCAAGCACAAACACAGGCTGTTTCGAACTCTGATTTGATGCGACGGGTACCTACCACTAAAGGACTATAGGCTTCCCAGGCAAATAAGGCCTAAGCAGGGCTAAACTAAATTGAGATATACCAGTCTGCGAGGTATTCTAAAGTCCGGCGTTCTGGAGTCGTCGCAGGCCATTAACATTATAATCGGCTCGCAAGCTCACTCCGATGCGGGAAAATCAGGTCGAGGGCGTTACCCTACAGGGTAGATCGCTGTGGCGGGTTTCCCAGATTAACCACAATAATAAACTGGAACATTGAGGTCGGTGACCCGGTCTCTCTGGCTCGCATTCACACTCCGGTATGATCGCAGCCAGCAGACCCGTGTTGAGTACCTCCCTGACCCCATGATGGAGAGTTGAACATGAAAAGACGTGACGTCATAAAAAAAGGTTTGATCGGCGCCGGTAGCGTGGCGGCTGCGACCACCATTGGTACTCCGGCCCTGGCTGAAGACCGTATCACCTGGCGCATGGTCACCACCTGGCCGAAAAACTTCCCGGGTCTTGGCGTAGGCGCACAACGCCTGGCCGATCGCATCACTGCCATGTCCAACGGCCGTTTGACCGTACAGGTCTATGCCGCCGGTGAGCTGGTGCCACCTTTGGGTGCATTCGATGCGGTTATCGAAGGTTCCGCTGAGATGAGCCATGGGGCGGCTTATTACTGGCAGAACAAAAGCCGGGCTACCTCTTTCTTTACGGGTGTGCCTTATGGCATGACCTCCCGTGAACTGGCTGCCTGGGTACGGTACATGGGCGGCCAGGAAATCTGGGACGAAATTTACGCTCAGTTCGGGGTTAAAGGCTTTCTGTCCGGCGACACCGGCACTCAGGCTGGCGGCTGGTTCCGCGAAGAAATCAACAGCCTCGATGATATTCAGGGTCTGAAATTCCGGACCCCGGGTCTCGGCGGTCAGGTGTGGGAAAAACTCGGCGCCAGTGTTGTAAACCTGGCTGGTGGTGAAATCTATCAGGCACTGCAATCCGGTGCCCTGGACGCGGCTGAATTCGTTGGCCCATACAACGACCTGGCACTGGGCTTCTACCAAATCGCCAAGAATTACTACATGCCGAGCTTTATTGAGCCGGGTCTGGCGACGGAAGCGGTGGTTAGCAAGTCGAAATTCGAGGCACTGCCGCGTGATCTGCAGCAAATTGTCGAGTTTGCCTGTCAGGCCGAGTACGACCAGGTGGCGTCAGATTTCTACGCCAACGACCCGATCGCACTGCGTACGCTGGTTGAGCAGCACGGTGTTCAGGTTAAAAACTTCCCGGAAGAAGTGCTGCAAGCCGGTGCCGAAGCCGCCAAGGAAGTGTTGGGTGAATTGCGTGACAGCGATGATGCGCTGGTACGTAAAACCACGGAAAGTTACTTTGAGGCACTGGCCCTGCTGCGTACCCGTACAGAGCAGGTTGATGGTGCTTTCCTGACCGCCCGTCAGAAGTATTTCCAGATGTAATCTGAAGTACTGTTCAATAAAAAACCCGGTTTAATGCCGGGTTTTTTATTGGTTTAGCGATCGCTACCAAAAGGCAGGAAGCCTTTTTCAATAAACGGTTAGTTGTATATTTGCGATGGTAGCCAGGTAACCAGCTGCGGGAAGGCCACCAGTAGAACGATGACGATAAGCTGCAAGACCACGAAGGGAATGGCGCCTTTGTAGATGGTCATGGTTGAAACCGAATCGGGTGCCACACCTCGCAAGTAAAACAAAGCGAACCCAAAGGGCGGCGTCAGAAAGCTGGTTTGCAGGTTAACGGCAACAATGACACCCAGCCAGACCGGTTCCACACCCATCATCAGCAAAATGGGTGCGGTAATGGGTAATACCAGGAAGATGATTTCGAACGTATCCAGAATAAAGCCGAGCAGGAACATCAGCAGCATAACAAACAGAATGGCGCCTAACTGGCCACCCGGCAGGCTGTTAAGGAAATCGCTGACCAGTTCTTCGCCGCCCATCATTCGGAAAACCAGAGAAAACACCGTCGCGCCGATCAGAATGATGAAGATCATGGTGGTGGTATTGGCGGTCGCGTACATCACCTGGCGCAGGTTGGTGTACGTCAGTTTGCGCTGGAAAGCGGCCAGTAGCATGGCGCCGATGGCGCCAACTGAGGCCGACTCCGTCGGTGTGGCAATACCCCCAAGAATAGACCCGAGCACGGCGATGATCAGCACCAGAGGTGGCAGCAGGGTGGTGAAGACGTCTTTAAGCAGGCGAGACTTTTCTTCAGCTGTCATTATCAGCGCCGGGCAAGTATCTGGATGCCGGACAGCTTTGTAGATCATGTACAGCATGTAGATACCCATCAGCATCATGCCGGGTATGAACGCACCTGCAAACAGATCGCCAACCGAGACCGGCGTTGGCGCAAAGTTACCCAGAGACATCTGCACCTGGCTGTTGATGCCCGAGAGCATGTCACCCATAAAAATCAGGACGGTTGACGGCGGAATGATCTGGCCCAGCGTGCCAGAAGCGGTAATGACACCGGTTGCGAGCTTGGGGTCGTAGCCGGCTTTGAGCATCGCCGGCAATGACAGTAAGCCCATGGTGACTACGGTTGCACCGATGATGCCGGTAGAGGCGGCCAGCAAAGCACCCACCAAAATGACGGATAAGCCGAGACCACCGCGCAGGTCGCCAAACAGTCGCCCCATGGTAATCAGCAGCTTCTCGGCAATGCCGGAGCGTTCCAGCATCATCCCCATAAAAATAAACAGCGGCACGGCCACCAGCACCTCGTTCAGCATGATGCCCATATAACGCGGTGCCACACTGGACAAGTTGGACAGGTCAAGCGCACCCAAAAAGTGGGCGATGGTGGCAAAGATCAGTGAGGTACCGGCCAGCGAAAATGCCACGGGGAAGCCCAGCATCAATGCGCCAATAACAGCAAAAAACATAACCAGCGCGAGGATTTCCCCCAACAAGGTGACTTCCATCAGGCGTTCTCCCCATAACGATAATCTTCAGGCACCAGTTCCTCGCGGTCAGACAGTACCAGAATGCTGCGCCCGATCATTGCCAGCGCCTGAATACCGACGACAACGGCAAAAACGATGATAAAGGTTTTAACCACATACAATCCGGGCATGCCCCCGTAATTGGATGAACCTTCCATGAACTGCCAGGAGCGGGCGACGTAGGGGAGGGCATACAGGCTGATGGTGATGATGAACGGAAACAGAAAAACCAGGCACCCGAACAAATCGACAGCGGCCTTGCGCTTGACGGGTGCGGTTCGATAAAAGACGTCGACCCGTACATGGCTTTCCCGAAGCAGGGTGTAGCCGGCTATGCCCATGAACATAACGCCATTCATCCAGACATACAGGTCTTGCATCAGAACCGAGCCGGTCGAAAATACATAGCGCATGACAACGACGGTAAAACAAACCAATACAATTCCGAGCGTCAGCCAGGAAAACACCTGACCCAGGAATCGGTTCAACAGGCAACAAAGCCTGACCATGAACGCGAGGCTTTTCATGAGTGATCCTTTTTTAACGGGATAAGGCAAACACGTGGGATAGTCTTGATCATTGGCTGCAATGTGTAGTGTAGTATTGTTGTTTTAGTGCCGTTTATAGCGAGCGTTGGCGTTGACGGGCATACTGACTGACGTGTCTCAGTGCAGAACAGCCTTAATACAGGGGCGTATTAAACCATGCCAGGCCAGTCGACGCCAATGCTTGCGGCGCGGTAGCTGGCTATAGTCAGCCGTTGCCGGTTTGCTTGCATGGGTCAGCCATACCGGTTTGGCCAGTCTGGTTGGTCTGTGCCTGGCGTATGGGCTGATTATGGTTTGTCATGGCGGGGTTCGACTGGGTCGCAAAGCCTATCTGGTCGATATGGCGACAGAATCAAACCGGGCAAGTTATGTTGCGGTCAGTAATACGGTTATCGGTATTGTCATGCTGTTTGGCGGGTTGACCGGCGTCCTGGGTGATCTGTGGTCACCGTTGGCGGTCATTCTGGTATTAAGCGGGTTGGCCTTTGTGGCGGCGCTTATGTGTGTCCGCCTACCCGCCGTGCAGTAACACGGTGGGCAGGCACAGCGCCCCGGAGGGGCTTGGTTTAACTTGTTACAACGTTCGTGTTACAGCAAATGGGGGTTCATGCGTTTGTAATCACGCAATGCTTTGCGTGCGCGTTCGACATCGTTGTACAAGCGCATTCGATCGTCTTTGCTGCCAGTGCCATTAGGGTTTTCTCTAACGAACTGGCGCTTTGCTTCTTCGGCCTCAACAATGGCCTGCTCAAGCTCTTCCAGCTTTTGATCCATAGTTCCCTCGTTGTCCTACGATGACCGCAGTGCCAGCCGGTCACAGATTCCTGTGGTGAGTTTCATGACGGGTTGAAATGGGTAGGACGTCACGCGATCTTTACGTCACTCACACACTCAATGCTAGTTGACCCGCATGACAATTGCTACTGCATGCGCTGATTTGTCACTGATCTACAGGGTTTCTTGCCGTATTAATTCTACGCTGTCTTGGTTCAGTCAGATTGTTCTGACGACGCTTGGTTGCATACGGCATAGAGCGGTGGCTATTGAAGCGATTTTTGTGACGAAATTCAAACCATTAGACTCAATCGAACGGTGATAGATTAGATTGTTAAGGTTTTTTTACGGAACCACATCCATCAGTGCTCTGCTGTGCGGGCTGTAGCGGCAGGCTTACATGCGTTATCAGGAACGGAGTGTTCTATTAATGGGCGGCGGGTCGCCTTTCCCGGGCGGGTCTGAGACCCTGATATATTCTTTTTTGCAGAATGTACCAGCATGGCTGGCGCGCACCCTTGGGTTGGCTCGCTGAGTTAATTGGGGGGAGGTGACCAAACAACTGGCGCGCCTGATCAGACCGTTACCGGAGTTTCACCATGTCCAAATCTCTCATCCAACAATTACCCGATGCGTTGGCCAACCTGAAAACACAGGGGCTCTATAAGGCCGAGCGCATTATTCAGTCACCCCAGGGTGCATTGGTTGCAACTGACGGCGGGTCTGTGTTGAATCTCTGCGCTAATAATTATCTGGGTCTGGCCGACTCCCCCGAACTGGTGGCTGCTGCCAAGCAAGGGCTCGATGATTTTGGCTTCGGAGTGGCTTCAGTTCGCTTCATCTGCGGTACCCAGAGTGTTCACAAGGCTCTGGAACAGCGCCTGAGCGACTTTCTCGGCATGGAAGACACCATACTGTATTCCAGTTGTTTTGACGCCAATACCGGACTGTTTGAAACCTTGCTGAACGATCAGGATGCCATTATTTCTGATGCGCTGAACCACGCCTCTATCATTGATGGTGTGCGGCTATGTAAGGCGCGGCGGCTGCGTTACAGCAACAACAACCTGGCTGAGCTTGAGCACTGCCTGCAGCAGAGCCAGTCGGCCCGATACCGCCTTATTGTGACCGATGGCGTATTCTCGATGGACGGTGTCATCGCCAACCTCACCGGTATATGCGATCTGGCTGAGCGTTATGATGCGCTGGTTATGGTTGATGACAGTCATGCGGTAGGTTTTATGGGTGAGCACGGGCGAGGTACACCGGAATTCAACGGTGTGATGGACCGCGTTGATATACTGACCGGGACTCTCGGTAAGGCCCTGGGGGGTGCCAGTGGCGGGTATACCGCGGCTGCCAAGCCCATTGTCGACTGGTTACGACAGCGTTCACGCCCTTATTTGTTTTCCAACTCGCTGTCACCCAGCATTGCGGCTGCCAGCCTTAAAGTCCTGGATATAATCGAACAGAGAGATGAGTTGCGTCAGCAACTCTGGGATAACACCCGCTATTTCCGGGAACAGATGGAAGCCGCAGGGTTCACGCTGGCCGGTGCGCATCATCCTATTATTCCGGTGATGGTGGGCGACGCGTCTGTTGCCAGTACAATGGCGGACAAACTGCTGCAGCGCGGTGTTTATGTGGTCGGTTTCAGTTACCCTGTTGTGCCACAGGGTGAGGCACGCATTCGCACCCAGATGAGTGCCGGGCATACCCGGGAACAATTGGATGCCGCCATTGCGGCCTTCACTGAAGTCGGTCGGGAACTGGCGCTTATTTAAGGAGATCCCCACATGAAAGCCCTTGCCAAACTGCATCCCGAACCGGGCATTTGGATGACCGAGGTGGCTGAACCTGAAGTCGGCCATAACGATCTGTTGATCCGTATTCGCAAAACAGCAATATGCGGGACCGATGTGCATATCTACAACTGGGATCAATGGTCGCAGAACACCGTGCCGCTGGGTCTGGTGACCGGGCATGAATATGTTGGTGAAATAGTGGGAATGGGCGAGGAGGTTACGGGCTTTGTCATCGGTGACCGGGTCAGTGGTGAAGGTCATATTACCTGCGGCTATTGCCGTAATTGCCGGGCCGGGCGCCGCCATCTGTGTCGTAATACATCCGGTGTTGGGGTTAATCGTGCCGGTGCCTTTGCGGAATATTTGGTGATCCCCGCCTTCAATGCGTTTAAGTTGCCCGATGACGTCAGCGATGAACTGGCTGCCATTTTCGATCCGTTTGGCAATGCAGTGCACACTGCGCTGAGTTTCAATCTGGTGGCCGAAGATGTGCTGATCACCGGGGCTGGGCCAATCGGGATGATGGCGGCGGCGGTTGCCCGTCATGTTGGTGCCCGGAATGTGGTGATTACGGATATCAACGATTTCCGTCTGGAATTGGCTAGGCGCATGGGCGCGACGCGCACGGTCAATGTGGCTAAAGAGAATCTTGTTGATGTTATGCACAGTCTGGGCATGACCGAAGGCTTTGATGTTGGTCTGGAAATGTCTGGTGTACCCAGTGCCTTTCGGTCCATGCTGGCGTCGATGAATCATGGCGGCAAGGTGGCACTGCTCGGCATTCCCGGAGAGGAAATGGCCATCGACTGGAGTCAGGTGATCTTTAAGGGGCTGGAGTTGAAAGGTATATACGGCCGGGAGATGTTTGAAACCTGGTACAAGATGGCCGGGCTGATCCAGTCTGGGCTGGATCTTAAACCGATGATTACCCACACCCTGCCGGTAGCCGACTTTCAGGAAGGTTTTGACATTATGAGCGGTGGCCAGTCCGGCAAGGTGATCCTGGACTGGGTATGAACACCGCCTTTCGCATGATCACCCCGACACCCCTGCCAGACAGCCAACCGATCGAAGTGTTGGCGATATCGCCGTCTACCCGCTGGCCATTCCCCTGAGTTTGTTTCGGGACCTCTAAATCAGCCGGTATTGTGATACCTGTCACGCTTGAGGGTTGCGGTTGTTCACGCTTTGCATGATTAGTACACAGCTTTACCTGACGCTGCTTGTCTGGCCGCCTGCTTGCTCTAACATCGCGTTTAATCATCTGCTTTGGCAACCAGGAAATATCCATATGACCAGCCAAACGTTAAATGCCAATCTTACGCCGGACGAAATTCGCGCTTTGAACACCCCACAGGAACCTTTCGAAGGCGACGCCAGGAATCATTCAGAGCCGCCGCTTCCGTTACATCCCTTGGGTTTCAAAGCCCTGAGTTACCTTGGCAAACAACTGATGGTCCGTGTGTTTACCGTGTTGTTTTATGGGTTGTCCGCCCTGTTGGTAGTCAGTGGGATGCTCCAGTTTTTTACCGAGCTGATGGCCGGTGAACGAAGCTTTATGTCGATCACGGTCAATGTCGTTAATTCCCTGATCATCGGTCTGGCCATGTTTGAACTGGGCGCCGGAATCAATAAGGAGTACACCGATGCTGATCAGGAAGAAAACGTCTTTACTAATATTCGCCGAACCATCACCCGTTTTTTGGGTACGGTGTGTATTGCCCTGGTGCTTGAATCACTGATCATGATTATTAAATACAGTCAGCTTGATCTGGCCGGAAATCTTTTTTATCCGGTTGCCATTCTGGGCGGGGCATCGCTGTTACTGATCTCACTGGGTGGTTTTCTGGCGCTTACCAAGGGTCACACCAAATAGTCGACCGATTTTAAACCGGCCGTTTTGCCCGTCACCTGTGAAAGGTGGTGTTATAACTCAAGTTTCAGAGTTCGGGTCGGCTGGGAGGTATTGGTCCGCACCGGCTACCGGGTGTGCCCCTGTGGGGTCGGCGTAGATCCATCCATGGAGCCTAGACCGCAGCATCCTTGCTGCGGACTCCCCCACAGGGGCTCACCCGGCACCCGCCGCTCGTTTCTCTGGCGAACTCCAAAACTTGAGTTATAACGGTAAGGCGGTGGTGTATTTCAGTTGTTCCATGGCAAAACTGCTACTGACATCGGCGAGCTTTACCCGGCTAACCAGTCGCTTGTAGAAGCGGTCATAGGCAGCAATATCCCCGACTACCACTCTGAGCAAATAGTCGACGTCTCCGCTCATCCGATAGGCTTCCATCACCTCCGGCATGGCTTGCACCGCGTCGGTGAAATCCGTTAGCCAGGCATCGTTGTGCTCATGGGTGCGAATAAAGACAAACACATCCACGCCCAGCGCCAGTGGCTGCCGGTTGAGCAAGGCCACCCGGCGGCGAATATACCCCTGATCTTCAAGTGCTTGAATACGGCGCCAGCAGGGGCTGGTGGTCAGGTTAACCTTTTCTGCAATGGCTTGTACCGACAGGGTTGCGTCGTGTTGCAACAGGTTGAGAATGGCTCGATCGACAGTGTCTGGCAAAATATGCCTCCATAAAGCAAAATAATAAGAATATTTTGCTTAAAATAGCCGGTATATCGCAAATAAAGCAACTAATTGAGACTCTTGACGCGTCACACTGTCTGGATGATGAATGACCGGAGTTTCAGATGACGACGCAATCCACTAGCCCGCAACCTTCTCTGTCTGACTGGTCGATCTTGCGCACCAATACCCTGCCAGTGCCCGGAAACCGGCTTTACGCCGACTGGACCGCCAGCGGCCGCTTGTATCGACCTATAGAAGAACGTCTGGTTGACGTGGCTGGCCCGATGATGGCCAATACCCACACCGAAGACAGCTTGACCGGGCGCTATATGACCGAAGCGCTGGATCAGGCCCATCAGATTATGCGACACCACGTGAACGCCGCCGCTGAGGATGTGGTGCTGTTCACCGGTACCGGCATGACCGGGGCGCTGGCCAAGCTGGTGCGGATGCTGGGGCTTTGGGTTCATGAGACCCACCGGGAGGCGGTGTTGGCAACGTTGCCGCATCGGCCACAAGTCTATGTGACCCATATGGAGCATCACAGCAACCATACCCTGTGGCTGGAAACACTGGCTGAGGTCCAAATTATTCCGCCAACTGAAGCCGGTACCGTTGATCTGGACTGGCTTGCTGACTCGCTAAGCCGTGTGCCTGCTGATCAGCCGGTACTGGCTTCGGTTACTGCCGCCAGTAACGTAACCGGTGTTGCAGCCCCATACCGGGCCATTGCCCGGTTACTGCATCAGGCGGGTGGTCATTGTTTTGTCGATTTTGCCTGTGCCGCACCCTATGTCGATATCGATATGCACCCCACGGATGATGAGCCGCTGGATGCGGTGTTTTTCTCACCGCACAAGTTTCTGGGCGGCCCGGGCGCCAGTGGTGTTCTGGTGTTCAATCAATCGCTGTATCACAACCGGGTACCGGAACAGCCGGGTGGCGGCACGGTGGTTTGGACGAACCCCTGGGGCGAGCACCGGTTTTATCAGGATATCGCGACGCGGGAATCCGGCGGTACACCGGGCATTTTGCAGTGTCTTAAGGCGGCGATGGCGGCGCAGTTGAAAGACGAGATTGATGTGAACGCGATTCAACAGCGTGAGCGCGAATTGAACCAGTATTTTTTACAGGGACTGGATCGTTTACCCGGCATTCAGTGCCTGGCCCGGGAGCAAGCTGACCGGCTCAGCGTGTTTTCATTGGTGATAGAGGGCGTGCATTACCAGCAGGCAGTGCAGCGTCTAAGCCATGAATTTGGGATTGAAGCCCGGGGCGGTTGCGCCTGCGCGGGCACCTACGGGCACTATTTGTTAAACATCGACCGCGCGACAAGCCGGGCCATTACCGGCCAGTTGGATCGGGGTGAACTGGCTGCAAAACCAGGTTGGGTTCGGTTGAGTTTTCATCCGATGATGACCACCGAAGACCTCGACCGGATATTAATTGCATTGGAGGCTTTGGCGAGTGGCTGGAGAGCGGCGAGTTCACAACCGCCTTTGAATATGGCCCAGCTTTGGGGTGGCTGGACTACTAATCCAAGTTTTGACGGTCGCACATTGTAAGCGTTGGCTGCCGGTGGTGCCTCTGCGGGGTAGTCCGCAGCATGGATGCTGCGGTCTAGGCTCCAGGGAGGATTTACGCCGACCCCGCAGAGGCATCACCGGTAGCCGACGCGGGCCATCGCCACTCACCGAAACTTGAGTGCTAACCAGGATTGGCCAGCGACTGAATCTGGTCGCGCAGGCTGAGTGCTTCGGCTCGGGCGGCCTCGGCAAAATCAACGCCCTGACTGGCGTAGAGAATGCTGCGCGAGGCATTGATCATCAGACCACGCCCTGGCGAGGTTTGTCCGTTGTGAACCGTACCGGGCAGGTCACCGCCCTGCGCACCGATGCCTGGCACCAGAAACGGCAGATCCGGGGCGGCCTCGCGGATGCGCGCCATTTCTTCGGGGGCGGTGGCGCCAACCACCAGGGCGATGTTGCCATGATGATTCCAGTGTTGCTGGGCACGTCGCGCAACGTGGATGTATAGCGGTTCGCCATCGATCAGCAGATTCTGGAATTCGGCGGCGGAAGGGTTCGAGGTACGGCACAGCAGAATAACGCCTTTATCGGCATGCTCGGCAAAGGGCAGGACGGTATCGGAGCCCATGTAAGGGTTAACCGTGACGGCATCGGCGCCGTAATGCTCAAAAGCTTCGCGTGCGTACATGGACGCTGTTGATCCGATATCCCCCCGCTTGGAATCCAGAATGACCGGAATATCCGGGTACCGGGATTTGATATAGGCGATGCTGGCCTTGAGCTGCGCTTCGGCCTGTTCTGCTGCGAAGTGCGCAAATTGTGGCTTGTAGCAGCAGGCCAGATCGGCGGTTGCGTCTACAATTGCGCGGTTAAAGGCCAGAATACCGTCCGATTGCTGCTGAAATTGGGCGGGCAGTCGTTCAATAAAAGGGTCCAGCCCGATGCAAACCTGGGTGCCCTGATTCCAGCGCCGGGCAATGGCAGTCATGAAGGTCACCGTTTGCGGTCTCCGTGCTTGCGAACCGTCGCACTGCGGCGGTTCAGAGTGATTTGAAATAGACTTTCGAGTTGCGTTGAAAGTTGTACAGGCTTTGCCGTTCGGGCGGTAATTCGGCGACCGGCGCCGCTACAAACCCGCGCTCGGCAAACCAGTGCGCGGTTTGAGTGGTGAGTACGAACAACCGTTCTACCTTGTGCTCACGCGCGCGTTTCTCCAGCGCACGCAGCAGGGCGTCACCGCGTCCCGACTGGCGGTAGTCCTGGTGCACGGCCACGCACGCCAGCTCTGCCACCTGAGGGTCGGTATCGGGGAGCAAGTAGAGGGCCGCACAGCCGACGATCATGCCATCGCGCTCGTTGACGTGAAAATGAGAAATTTCATTTTCCAGCTTTTCGCGATCCCGGCGCACCAGAATACCGCGCTCCTCAAGCGGTTGCAGTAAGGCAAGAATACCGTTGATGTCGTCGGGCCGGGCCGGGCGAAAGGTATCGTAGCGGTCGCGTGCAATCAGCGTACCGACGCCGTCCCGGGTAAAGAGTTCGGCCAGCAGGGCGCCGTCCTGGTGACCATCGATTACATGGCAGCGTGGAATCCCGGCTTCACTGGCCGCCAGCGCCGTTTGCAATTCCCGCTCGCCAGCTACCAGCCCGGTTTTTCCGTCGAGGCACTGACGCAGTTCAAAGGCATCCATCTCTTTCTGGTTGCCGGTGATCGGGTGCGGGTTGTCGCCCACGATGACAATCTTGTCGGCGTCCATCCGCCGGGCGGTTTCCACCATAAGGTGATCCGGCGCCAGGTAAAACACCTCGCCGGTGACTGAATAGCCCAGCGGCGGCATCAGGACAATGTTGCCCTTATCGAGGTGTTCGCGAATGGCCAGATGGTCAATGCGCCGGACGCGGCCCTGGGCCAATAAATCAACGCCGTCAACAACGCCGGTGGGGCGTGCGGTGACAAAATTGCCGCCAATGACCCTGACCCGGGCGCCGTGCATCGGCGAGTTGGCGAGGCCCTGAGTAAATTGTGCTTCCAGTCGACTGCGCCAGTGACCGATGCGATTGAGGATGGCGTCCATGGCGTCGCTGTCGATCTGGGCATGTTCGTCCAGTCGCAGTTCGCCGACTTCGTCTTCGGCATCAAACAGCAGCAGCAGTTTCATGCCCAGGCTGTTTAACAGGGCCAAGTCGCTGACCAGTGAGTGCACGGACGATGGGCTGAGCACGGTGCCGCGCACCCAGACAACGGCCGTTTTGCCGCGATAGGCATGAATGTAGGGTGCGCTGTTGCGGAAAATACGAACGAAGTCGGTCAAGGCGGGTCTCCTCAGTTGCCGCCATGATACCGGATAAGGCCGGTCGGGCTCTACACTGTGTGTTCACATCACCCGGGAAAACCGCTGTCAGTTATCTGCTCAGACAGGTACCACAGCAGAATCGGAAAGTGCCAGCGAGGCGGCCGGAATGCTGACGGTAATGCAGGGCCGCAGTCCAGTCGCCAGCGTCAGGCGGGTTGCTGAAAAAACTCGCGCGAACCGTACACCACCATGGTCTTGCCCTTAACACTGACCAAGCCTTGCTCTTCCAGGTTTTTCAGCACCCGGCCCACCATTTCACGGGAGCAGCCGACAATGCGGCCGATTTCCTGGCGAGTAATCTTGATCTGCATGCCTTCCGGATGAGTCATGGCGTCTGGCTGCTTGCACAGATCGAGCAAGGTGCGGGCAACCCGGCCGGTGACATCCAGAAAAGCAAGGTCACCCACCTTGCGAGTGGTAGCGCGCAGACGAGTAGCCATCTGTTCACCGATAAAATACAGAATGCGCGCATCGTTCTGGGTGATTTCGCGAAACTTGGTGTAGGAGATTTCCGCCACTTCACATTCGGTTTTGGTTTTAACCCAGGCCGATCGCGAATCCAGGGCGTCGAACAGGCCCAGTTCACCGAAAAAATCACCGGCGTTCAGATACGCCATGATCATTTCGCGGCCATCATCGTCTTCGATGATGACTGAAACGGTGCCTTTAATGATGTAGTACAGGGAGTCGCTCTTGTCTCCGGCATAGATGAGGGTGGTTTTTGACGGGTAGCGACGGCGATGGCATTGCGACAGGAAGTAGTCGAGATGCGTATGTTCGAGTGACTGATTAACCATGATCTCTGCTTTCCAGGGTAGCGTCTACGGCCCGGGGGTCATTGCCTGATCAGCCCCGGGGCTCCATGTTGTATGTTCGGTCTAATAAGTCAGTGCGACGAACGCAACAAAAGACCGGCCCCTCCAGCCTGTGTCAGGTTAAAGGGTAACCCGTCTGCGAGTATAGACCGAATTACGTGAATTCGGGCACAGAATGTCTGTGCGCAGTGCG
>NZ_JBBECH010000062.1:0-18833 GCF_040881935.1 Saccharospirillum sp.
ATACAAATTAGCGCTACTTTAACTGGAGCCCATATTTTCATTTGTAGCTCTAACGATATGGAGCAGTGGCCGTGTCTTAGCGGTCCGCTGCTTACAATGGTTAGATCACGCCGATTTCAACCAGCGCATGTTTCACATCTGTGTGATTCTTTACACAAACAGCACGCATACCCGACTCTCTTGCTCCACTTACATTTTCCTCCATATCATCGAAAAACAGCATTGCACCAAGACTGATGCCAGTGGCATTAGAAATTGCTTCAAAAGATCGTCTTTCAGGCTTCCTAAATCCAAGATCAGATGAAACAAATATTTTGTCAAAAGAATTTACAACCCTAGGGTACTTATTATACCAGTAGCTTTGGTGAGCGCGGTTTGAATTAGTAAATGCAAAACAGGGCAACTCTCTCCTAACTTTACTTATGTAATTCAGAGTTTCCTCAATCTCATCAACAAATATAGCATTCCACCCTAAAGCTATATCCGAATCTGTTGCTTCTAATTCGAGCACACCCCTAAGGTGATCAAAATACTGAGAAGCTTCGATTTCGCCACGCTCATGTTTCTCGTACGCTTCGTCCATTTTGAATCGACTTTGCAACTCTTCAACTGGCAGTAAAGTCCATTTCTTCCATGTCTGAAATGCGAGATTAAAATCAATATTGAGCAGCACACCGCCCAAGTCAAATAGCAATCCCTCTACCTTTTGTGATCTTGACATAGTTTCCGTTTCCCTGTGTTCTAACGCCAAAATTTGGGGCGCTGAAAGCGTCCCTCAACATTTACTTGTTAGAGTCGCCGAATTCATATACTAAGTGCGACAGTTTCGACAAATAAGCGGGTGAGCTGCCAAAATGGCCGTTTTTCTTTCCGACCAAAGAGAGATAAACGATGACCACTTATAGGCAGCTCACCCTAGAAGACAGGGTACTGATATCGCACCTTCGTTGGCAAGGCCTAAGTTACGCCGAGGTTGCCAGTCAAATGGGCCGACATCGAAGTACCATATATCGGGAGTTCGAACGCAATAGCTGCTATAGCACAGATGGTTCATATAGGCCCACGAAAGCCGACAGCCGTACCCGAGGGCGACGGAGTCGATCACGGCGTAATCGACACTATGATGAGCACGATTTCAAGCTTGTCCGATACTATCTGCGGCAAAAATGGAGCCCAGAACAGATTACGGGGTTTTTGAAGGCAAACGGATTAAAGCCAATATCCCACGAAACTATTTACCAGTACATCTGGCGAGACAAGGCCAATGGTGGCTCGCTATGGACTCATCTTCGCCAGTCACTCAAACAACGTAGAAAACGCTATAAAGCCTACGACAGCAGGGGTCGACTAGCCAACAAGCGGCGTATCTCGGAACGTCCCCACAGTGTCGAAACCCGAAAGCACAAGGGGCACTGGGAAATCGACACCATCATGGGACGCGACTCGAAAGATTGCATCGTAACAATCAATGAACGAAAAACCGGGTTCGCTATGATTGGAAAGCTTCGAGATCGAAGCACCAAGTCGTTGAACAAGAAAACAAAGCGATTGATCGGAAGGGATCCTTTATCTTTCAAAACCATTACTGCTGACAACGGTACTGAGTTCCACCAGTACAAAGAGATTGAACGAAGTGCAAACGTCCGATTCTACTTTGCGAACCCGTTTCATTCCTGGGAGAGGGGAAGCAACGAAAATCTCAACGGTCTTATCCGCCAATATCTACCTAAAGGCACCAGTATGGCAGAGCTGACACAGCAACAATGCGATATTATCGCTAACCGTTTAAACTCTCGAACCAGAAAACGCTTCAACTTTAAAACCCCTGAGGAGATGTACTATGGTTGATAATTATTGTCGCGGTTCAAGCTTGATACTAAGCATTGATAGCCTCTTATGGAATGCTGGGTATTGCATAGCCGCAAGCCTTAAGCTCTTTTGATACTTCATTTTTCCACGCACCAAATGGGTCTAGCGGGACATACACAACACCACTTATATCATTGGGGGTTTCAATTTCCCCTTTTACTAGGGAGCAAACGTTTTCTCTGCCTAGCTTTGCCATAAGATAGCCGTGCTCAAACACGACATTCTGCCGCGCTCTGTTTTTCGGGGGAACTTTTGATTCATGCGCTCCGCGGCCATGATCACAGGCTGTGTAGAGAACTATTGCGAAGTCCGCATCATTTGAGTAATGCTCAATTTTTTCAATTATCGTCATTCCCGAACTTGCTTGTTCATGAAGGATGATTGCTTCCACCCCCAATTTTTCTATAAAACGGCTGACTTCTTGCTTCGCTTCATTATCGCGACCATGAACAATAAAGACCTTACGCTTGTTCCTGGCAGAAACTGGAGCTGCAACTGGAGAAGAGGGTTTGGGAGTCTGAATAGATTTTTGCGATTGTTCTGGACGGAAATTCTCACCAAACTCTAATGCGTCTAGCGCTGGGGTGAACTGCTCAGAAAGATATGTCCGCCTCTCTGCATAAGTGCCGAACATGGGCTTTATAAACCCCCAAAAAGAGTCTAGATTACGGTGCTGGCGGAGCCATTGGGGTAACATCGGAGCGACATCTTCGTTACTTAACAGCTCTCTTCTTAGTATTTCAAACTCACGATCATCTGCAGAAAGGCCAGTCGCCCGGGCTGTAAGTAAATTAGCCAGATAGCTCACCTTGTCAAAATCGCTTTCCAGGAACTCAACACTCAAACCATTTTTCCTTACTTTGATAATCTCTTCTGGTGGAGCTCGGAAGCCTAACGCCGCGAAGCACGCGCGGTTGCGGAATGGAGGCGAAGCCGCAATGCAGTAACCGTCGCCGTGCCTTGCATTGGTTAGCCATAATGCTGTTTGCGGTGACAATTTGGACAAAGTGCTATCGCATTTTTTATTGTATCTTCGCCACCTTTAGAAAGTTGTTTTATATGATGTACTTCTAAATAAGGACTTCCATCTTTCTTTTTGTTAAACGGCGCTGCTGCCCTACATCCTTCACACCTACCTTTTGCTCGATCAAGAACTTCGGCCACAACATCAGGATTTCTTATGAAATTAACAGTAACAGAGTAATGCTTGCTTGGCTTCTTAGGAGCTTTTTCTATCCGTTTTTTCCGTTCTTCCGAAGAATCTGACTGTGACTTTTTAACCTGCTTATCAAAGTCGCTACTTAGGGTTGTCAACTTGGCATTGATAACCGAATACTCGAGTTTAGTCAACTCAAGTCTAGCCTCATACGTATGCAATTGGCCTACGGGCTCATTTACAGCCATTGCCCATATTGCTTTAGCTGGGTATGACCTGCCTGAAGAACTAATAACGAACCAGTTTCTTGCTGGCATATAGCCTTCTGGTCGAAGACCTGCATCAAAATCGACAAACGCCTTCTCTACTATCTTTTTCATGAGACTCTCTGAATGGCTAACGCTAAAATTCAGCGGCGGCCTTTGCGCAGCGAAGCCGAGAAAAGGCCGTCCGGTGGAGGCCCGTCAGGGCCGGAACGAACTGGAATGATTGGTTATGTGATTTTGCGTCAAAGCAACAAATCACCGTACCCCCAAATTACCGTGCCTACCACCGTGAAAACGACAGCAAATATAGAAACTATGGTGTATAGCGGCTTTAAACTTACAGCATCATCATCGGTAAGTACCACGGTTTGACTCCCAGGGAAAAGTGACGTGAAAAGAGAAGCCAAAATCGCATCAGCTAATACCGAGAAGACCACAAGAATTGAGCCACTTCGCTGGAACCAAACACCTGGAGAATCACCTTCCGGCTGCCAGTCTAAAATCAGTGCTAACGAAGTAGGAATTACTCCAAGCACCAGCAGAAGGGCAGCGATCGCTATCAGTTTTCCCATGCGTCAGACCCCGAATCCCACATAACGCCGCATTCAGCGGTTTGTCCGCTGCAATGCTTTGTTATGATAAAACTTGACGCGACATAGAAAGAAAGTTCTCATCGCTATCCGAAACCTGATAACCCAGCGATTTGTAAAATTTTATAGCAGGCTCGTTGCATGCAAAGCTTGATAGCGTAACACGGCTTCTACCTTGTTCCTGAGCTAATTGGTGGACATGATTCATGATCATTTCACCAAACTTCTGATTCTGAAACTCTGGAAAGACGACAAGCAGGTGTATATGGATTGCGTTGTCATAAGGCTTGAAGCAAAGCATGCCAATGCGCTTGTGGTCAACATATACCCAGTTAAACCAATTAATCTCATATTCACTGCTCAAACGTTCTCGCTGAAACTGATCACACCAACCAAAGACGGCATCAACATGCGAGCACAGCCCCTGTTTCACAACAGAAAACAAAGCGTCGAACTCATCATATTTTACTTGCACTAGGTTGATTTCCCTGCTCCTCATAACGTTTACAGCATGCGCGAGTTTACGAGTCGCTGTGCCTGTACTTGTTAACTGTTGATTCCAAGTATCTTGGAAATAGCTTTTTGCTTAGCATCTTCATCATCCATTCCTTCCATTACATATTCACTCGCAAGCGTTTCGATACGCTGAGATACAATTTCTTTAGCTTCATCCTCTGTGCATGAGTTCTCACTCATAGTTTTATTAAGCAATTGAAGGCTTTTTTCTGCCATAATTTTTGTAAGCTCTGCGAACTCATTTGTGTTGTTCGGATCAAACGTCTTTTCTCCAAGCTCCTTAATTTTCGCTTGCTTTCGACGTTCGATTTCCTGCTCAACCTCTTGCGCTTTGCTGCTATGTTCTTCGGACTTTTGAAAGTTCCCGGCTTTAGCTTGTGCCGAAGCAGCATAAAGTAACTTCCCATGCATTCGCTCAAGCTTGTCATTAGACCAACTTGTGACTGGGCGATTGTTATCAATACCACCGAAAAACATGATGATCACAACGACAACAACGATTCCGATAATAATTTCCATATGCTTCCCCTAGCAGTTAACAGCTTATTCATCTTCTATCCCGCCCCTTATTCCGGCAGGTACTGCATAAAAGCTACCACACCCCTCCGCTAACACCCAGTGATAGTGGGCACGCGGACGATACCCGAACTAAGACCCCACCCCATATTAAAACCGACAAAACCGTCGCATACGACGTTGATGTCCCGTATGTTCAGGGATTTTCTAAAACAGGAAGTTGGCGATTTGGACTTCAAGCAAGCTAAAAAACACAGAAAGCTACCTACCGTGTTATCGCCGGACGAGGCAAAACGGGTTATTTCACAGTTAACCGGGCTGCATCGACTGATTGTTCAACTGATGTATGGCAGCGGGCTCAGAATCATGGAGGCTGTTCGGCTTAGAGTAAAAGATGTCGACTTTGAAAACGGAGGCCTTTGGATTCAAGAAGCCAAAGGTGGGAAAGCAAGGCGGTCTCTATTGCCAAATCGCACTATCCCTATGCTTAAGGAGCAGGTCGAGCACGTTTTCAATCTGCACGCGTCTGATCTGGAAACTGGTCATGGCAGGAAATTCTGGGGCACTCTTCTCTTGAGACGACCCAGATATACACCCACGTTGTGGGCTTGCATGAGAGAGGTATGGTGAGCCCGGTGGATATCAATTAGATTCGCTACCGCCCGGCCGGTTACAGGGCACACCAAGGGGGAATAAATTGTTTGGTCAACATGGCATTTTGAGATTGGGTTGGCAAGTTTTTATGTTACAGCAGTGTCGTTTGCGCCCCCCTCTTCCCCAAGGCCCTTTGATGGGCTCGGGCGTACGAGTCTGTGGTTTGTTTTGCTTCGTGTCGCCCAGAGGCCTCCTACGGGGAGGAGTGGTGGGTGGGCTTATATCGGGGCTTCACCAAATGGCCAGGCATCTTGTACGTCTGCCCACTCTGGCAATGCAGGCAACGCACCCGGGCGGCTAACCGCCACGGCCCCACAAGCGGCCGCAAAGCTCGTCGCCGCTTCCCAGTCACTCTCACCGAACGCTTCCAAATCGCGACCATTCAACGCCAGTAGCAAACCACCGGTAAAGGCATCACCACCCGCGGTAGTATCCACCGCTTTAACCTTAGGCGGGCTAACTCGGTATTGGCCTTTTGGGGTAAGAATCGCAATGGCTTCGGCGCCGTCGGTAATAAACACCGCCCGGGCTGTGTTCAGCCAGTTGCTTACTGCAAAGCCATTGGCCTCTATCCAGTCTGCCTCTTCGCGGGAAACCTTGATGATGTCGGCCATGCGCAGGAAGCGTTGGATCATGGCGGGGTCTACCTGGCGGTTGGGCCAGAGGTTGTGGCGCAGGTTTACGTCGAAGCTGATCACGGCGTTTTGGGCACGGGCTTTGGTTATGGCGGCCTGGGTGGTTTCGGCGATGTACTCGTCGGTGAGTGTATTGGAGCAGAAGTGAAAGGTACCGGCGCCTTCGAAGGCTTCGCTGGGCAGGTCGGATGGGGTCATCACTACGTCGGCGGAGTTGTGGCGCAGGAATTCAAAGCTACGTTCGCCGCTCTCATCCAGGAACACATAGGCCAGGGGGGTATGCGCGGTTGGGTGTACGCCCAGGTAACTCATGTCTACGTTTAGCTGTTTCATGGCATTAGTCAGGAACTGGCCGAAGCGGTCGTCGCCTACCTGGCCGATAAAACGAGCGGCGGCACCCAGACGGCCGACGGCGGCGGCTACGTTGGCCGGGGCACCACCGGGGTATTGGCGGAACTCGGGCAGTGAAAAACCACCCTCTTCGGCGGTGTTGAAGTTCAGAAAGTCGATCAGCAGTTCGCCAAAACAAAGGATGGGCTTCATATAAACAGGGTCTCGGGCGTTGGGCTCCCATAACATCGCACCGGGAGCAAATTGTGTTGTTTTATTACATTTTGGGTATTGTTGCAGCCCCGGCCACTTTTATAAACCCTTTTCCCTACCCGGGGCGGTGCTTATTTTATGATGCTGGGAAACAGGTCCCGTATTCACATGGTTATTGTTGCCTGGCAGGCTTTAATGCTGGCTTTGTCATTGCACCTTCACGGTTCTGCCTCAACATTGCTTCATATCGCACTATACTGACTTCACTGCATTATTTAACGGGACGTATCACGTGACATCAGCTTTGGAATTACCCCGCTATTCGAAACTTGAAGAATGGGCGAACAGCCTGACCCACGGCCTGGGAGCCGTTTTATCGGTCGTTGGGCTGGTGGTTATGGTGGTGCTGGCATCTCTGGAAGGGGATGCCTGGAAGATCGTCAGTTCGGCCATTTTTGGCGCGACGCTGATCATGCTCTATAGCGCCTCAACCCTCTATCACGCCATTCAGAGCCCGCGCATTCGCGGCATTATGCAGCGGCTGGATCACATCGCCATTCTGTATCTGATCGCCGGTACCTACACGCCCTTTACCCTGGTCACTCTGCGCGGGCCCTGGGGTTGGTCGCTGTTTGGCGTTGTTTGGGGGTTAACGCTGTTCGGTACGGTGGTGCATCTGACTCAGTTGCGACGTTTTCATGGCCTGATGGTGGCGCTGTATCTGATTATGGGCTGGTCGGTAGTGGTGGCGATGAAGCCCCTGATCGATTCTTTGGCAACAGCGGGGCTGTGGCTAATGGTGGCAGGCGGGCTGTCTTACACATTGGGAGTGGTGTTCTACATTCGCAAGAGTTTGCCGTTCAACCATGCCATCTGGCATCTGTTTGTGCTGGCGGGCAGTGTGCTGCATTTCTTCTCGGTGGTGTATTTCGTAATTTTGTAACGTAAGTTCGGAGTTCGGTCGAAAGACTAGCGGCGGGTGCCGGATATGCCCCTGTGGGGTAGTCCGCAGCATGGATGCTGCGGCCTAGGCTACATGGATGTATTTACGCCGACCCCACAGGGGCATATCCGGCGCCTGCCGCGGGCCAATGCCACACAGGCGCGCCGAACTCCGAAACTTGCACTTCAGTGTCTGCGGACTTGGTTAGGGGAAGTTCTTTAGAAAAGGAAAGAACGCAGCCTGATCAGGCTGCGCTGAATTCTACATTGGCAACGGCGTCGGTTTCGTATTGACGCAACAGGGATTTGCACAACTGGCCGCAGGCACCGCAATCGGTCGCTACACCCAGTTCGCGACGCACGTCGCTGTAATCAGCGCCCTGAATCGCTTGCTGTTCGATGTCTCTGTCGGTAATGCCTTTGCATAAGCATACGTACATATCAGTTTGCTCTGTGCCTGTTGTGGATCGTTAACAGAATACTAATGCGAAGGATTATCATTGGCAAGAGAAAAGTTCTGTCAGGCGGTAATATTTTGTATCGCCTTAAATGACGGGTTTTTGGCGCTCCCATCTCCGCTTGAAAACAGCCATAAAAAAAGGGCCGCGGATTGCTCCAACGACCCCAAAAGCACTGACAACAGCACGTCTGAATTGAGTTAGTCGCTTACCGCGTCTTCCCGGATGGAGGCACGCATGCGGGCGCGCAGTATTGGGCCTACCAAATAGGGCAGCAGCAGGCCCAGCCCAGCGACCAGCCAAAGCCCCAGCGCCAGCGGCGTACCCCAGAGAATGCCCCAGTCGCCATCAGAGATGATCATGGCGTGGCCGAGGTTTTTCTCCATCTCCGGGCCGAGCAACATGCCGAGAATAATCGGCACCAGCGGCATCTCGAGTTTGCGCAGGATGTACCCCGCTACCCCGAAGGCGACCATAAAGTACAGGTCGAAGGTGCTGTGGCTGATCGAGTAGATACCCACGAAAGCAATCATCGTCACCATCGGCAGCAGGTACATCGGTGGTACCGAGAGCACCTTCACGAACACACCAATCATCGGAATGTTCAGCACCAGCAGCAGCAGGTTGCCAATCAGCAGCGCGGCGATCACGCCCCAAACGATGTCGGCATTCTGGGTAAACATCAACGGGCCGGGGGTGATGTTCAGCGAAATCAGCATCGCCAACAGCACCGCTGTGGTACCGCTGCCGGGTACGCCCAGCGTCAGCATGGGCACCAGGGCACCGGAGGAGGCGCCATTGTTGCCAGCTTCCGGCGCGGCTACGCCACGCATGTCGCCTTCGCCAAAGCGGCCTTTTTTACCGAGCACTTTCTTTTCCAGCGTATAGCTGATGAAGCTGCCCAGAGAGGCACCGGCGCCCGGCAGCACACCGGCAATAAACCCCAGAATGCCACCGCGAAAGGTGGTTGGCAGAATGCTGTAGATGTCTTTCATGCTCAGTTTCAGCTTGCCAACCTGAATCAGCGCCCTGCCCTTGCCTGCCTTCTCTTCAATGAACAACAGCAGTTCGGAGATGGCGAACAGGCCGACAATGGCAAGAATAAAGTCGATGCCTTCGTACAGCTCCAGCACACCGAAGGTGTAGCGTTGGGTACCGGTGGAAATGTCGATGCCGACGGTCGAGATCATGATGCCCAGCGTCGCGGCGACCACGGTTTTCATCGGGTTCTTGCCGGTAATACCGCCCAGGGTGGCGAAGGCCAGTACGAACAGGGCGAAGTATTCGGCCGGGCCGAAAGTCAGTGCAAACCGGGCCAGTACCGGGGCCAGCAGAATCAGGCCGATGGTGCCGATCAGTCCGCCAATGAAGGAAGCAATGGCGGAGACGGCCAGGGCTTCGGCGGCTTTGCCGTTTTTGGCCATGGGGTAGCCATCTAGGCAGGTCATCATCGCCGGTTCATCACCGGGAATATTAAGCAGGATGGACGAAATGCGCCCACCGTACATGGCACCAGCGTACACCGAGGTCAGCAGAATCATCGCGGATTCAGGCGGCAGACCCAGGGTGAACGCCAGCGGAATAAGAATGGCAACGCCGTTAGCAGGGCCAAGGCCCGGCAGCGCGCCGATCAGGGTGCCGAGGAAGGCACCGCACAGGGCCAACATCAGGTTGGTGGGTGTCAGCGCGACGGCAAAGCCTTCCATTAAATATTGCAGGGTTTCCATCAGTCAAACTCCAGCAAGCCACCGGGCAGGCTCAATTCGAGTAGGTTGTTGAACAACAGGAACACCGATACTGCGCTGATCACGCCAACCAGAAACGCGGCTCTCGGCTTAGCACCCATGCGCCAGCACAACGAACCAACGGCGAGCGTGGTGGCGATCACAAAACCCAAGGTTTCCAGCACGAAGGCGTACAGCACCAGAATCACCATGGCACCGACCAGTTCGCCAGCGGTGCGGCCTACGGGCCAGTGCGCATCGGGGTCTGGCTTGAACATCAGGTACAGGCTTGAACCGGCCAGAATAATGGCCAGAATAGTCGGGAAGGTCTCGGGGCCTACGGCCTCGTGGCCGCCAAACGGCGGCGGCCACTGCTGCGCGACCCAGCCGTAGGATACGGCCAGGACGAACAGGGCGAGACCCAGAAAGCGGTCTCCAAAGGATGTCATTGCAGCAAACCTATTTCGCGTGACAGGGTTTCAATGTCGGCCACTTGCTGGGTAACAAAGGCTTCGAACTCATCCGCAGGCGGGTGGAAGGGGATCAGGCCATTGCGCACCATCACTGCTTTCCATTCATCGCTGGCGTACAGTTCATCGATGGCGTTTACCCAATAAGCCTTGGCTTCGGGGTCCGCATCGATCGGCATAAAGAAACCGCGCCAGTTCGGGCCCAGTGCGTCGATACCCTGCTCACGAGCAGTCGGAATGTCGCTGAACTTGCCGGGCAGGCGGTCTTCAGCCAGTACCGCTAAAACGCGCAAATCGCCAGAATCGATAAAGCCAGTCGCTTCGGAAATGTCACCGGTAAAGGCATCCACATGGCCACCGATAACCTGGGTCATGGCTTCGCCGCCGTTGTTGTACGAAAGGTAAGGAATGTTCGGCAATGAACCGGCACCGGCTGCCTTGGCGGCAATCAGTACTTTCAGGTGGTCCCAGCCGCCGTTGGCGCTGCCACCGGCAAACTTAACGTTGCGCGGGTTTTCTTTAACGGCGTCCATCAGGTCGTTCAGGTTTTGGTAGTCGGAATCCTGACTGACGGCGATGATGCCGTAGTCGGCTCCGAGAGCACCCACCCATTTAACCATGCCAGCGTTCATGCCCGGGAATTGCTGTTGGGCAAGACGGGTGGTGGTGGCGGTTGAGGCTGCAACTAGCAGTTTGGAGTCGTCGTTACGCTTGCTGACGGTATGGGCGAAGGCTACGCCACCGCCAGCACCGGCCATGTTGGTGGTTTGAACCGAGCCAGACACCATGCCCAGTTCTTCCAGCACGTTACCCACGCTGCGGCAGGTAAAATCCCAACCGCCGCCCGGATCGGAAGGGGCGATGCACTCTACGCGGCCACTGGGTTCCCAGGCCATAGCGGAAACACTGAACGCCGCAGCGGCCAGCAAAGACAAGGTTTGCTTGAGTTTCATGATGATCTTCCTCTGCTTTTGTTGTTGTATATCTACTGTTGTGATTCCCCGAACACCTTGATTGTTGTTAGCGAACGGGTTCAGAGCAGAGGCTAGGCTTGTGACTGTTTGATGACTAGATTGTGGTCGTAATGCGTTTAAGGCACTTAAAGGGCTTTTTGTTCATAAAGATCACGCGAAATACAGCGGCGGCTCGGTTAGGCTATAGTCACTATAAAAATGACATCACCCATACTATAAAAATACACCGCGCTGGCTCACCGGTAGCGACAATGCAAAACCCAGGCAGAAGCCCATCACGTGTTTAAACGACTGAAACTCAAGACCCGAATGATTCTGGTGCTGGGTCTGGTCAGCGCCATTCAGACCGGCATTATTGGCGGCTTTGCCTGGTACTACCTCACCGCCTCGCTGGATGACCAGATCGGCCAGCGCGCCCTGAACGTGGCCAAAACCATTGCCGCCACACCGGATATCATTCGCGGTGTGCAAATGCGCGATGTCGAGACTCTAAACCAGCTCAGCCAGAAACTGGCCAACACCAACGATGCGCTTTTCATCGTCATTGGCGATCACAACAGCATTCGCCTGGCGCACCCGAACCCGGAACGGCTCGGTCATTCCATGGCGGACGATGAAGGTGACGATGGCTCGATCGCACTGATCGACGGCCAGGGTTACGTGAATAAAGCCCTGGGCAGCCTGGGTTTGTCGATGCGCGGCAAAGCACCGATTTACGACATGACCGGTGAAGACATTATCGGCATTGTTTCCGTTGGCTACGCGCTCGACCAGGTTCGCTCGACCATCGCCCGTTATAACCTGGTGCTGTATCTGGTGATGGCCGTTATGCTGGTCGGCAGTGTCGCCATTGCCATTGTGATTGCCGGGCGGTTCAAGCGCGCTATTTTTGGCCTGGAACCGGAGCAGATTGCCCGTCTGTTCGAAGAACAAAACGCTACATTGCAGTCGGTTCGCGAAGGTATTATCGCGATTAACCGGGAAGGTGTGATCACCACCATCAACCGCACGGCCGTCGACAGCCTGGGCCTCGATTCCGGAGCGCCACTGACCGGCAGACCCATTGCCGAGGTATTGCCGGAAAGCGGCTTAATGGCGGCGCTGGAACGGGGCGAACCGGAGTTTGACCAGGAAGTCTGGCTGAACGGCCGCCATATGATCGTCAACCGGTTGCCAGTCAAGCAGGACAGCGCCATCATTGGGGTGGTATCGAGCTTTCGGCTGCGCGATGAACTCGATCAGGTCAGTCGGCAGCTCACCCGCATTCAACAATACGCCGATACACTGCGCAGCCAGACCCACGAGTATTCCAACAAGCTACACACCATTGCCGGGCTGATTCAGATTGGCGCGAACGACGAAGCGCTAGCGCTGATCGGCAGTGAAGTGCACGACCACCAGACTCTGATTCACCTGCTGCTCGATGCCGTGCCAGACCCGGTGCTGGCCGGCTGCATTCTCGGCAAATACAACCGCGCCCGGGAAATGGGCCAGACCCTGGTAATCGATCCGGATAGCCACATGGCGGATGTGCCCGCCCAACTGCCAAAAGATCAATTGGTGTCGGTGCTCGGCAACCTGATCGACAACGCGCTCGAAGCCACCCGCCGCCAACAGGGTGAGGGTGGCCAGGTGCAACTGAGCATGACCGACCTGGGGCTGGACCTGATCTTTGAAGTGGAAGACCAGGGGCCGGGCATCAGCGCCGAGGAAGAAGCCCGGATGTTTGAGAAAGGCGTCACCAGCAAAAGCGGCAGCGGCCATGGCATTGGCTTGTATCTGGTGCGCCAGTTTGTTGAACGCTGGGGTGGTTCAATCACGGTTGAAAATCTGGCCGTCGGTGGCAGCCGGTTTACCCTGTATTTGCCCAAACAGCCCCTGAACCCGGTGGGAGCAACCCAATGAGAACGCTCAAAGTTCTGATCGCGGAAGACGACCGTCAGGTGGCTGAAATTCAGCGCCGGTTTATCGAGCGCATGCCCGCTATTGATCTGGTCGGCATTGCCCATACCCTGGCCGATGCCCGCGACCAGATCGACGTACTCAACCCGGACCTGGTGCTTCTAGACGTACACTTCCCCGATGGCAACGGCCTGGAACTGCTGCGCGAACTGCGCGCCAGCAACAGCCACACCGATATTATTCTGATCACCGCCGCGCGCGAGGTAAACACCGTACGCAGTGCGTTGCACGGCGGCGTTTTCGATTACATTCTGAAGCCGCTGGTGTATGAACGCCTGGAAGAGGCGCTGAATCATTTCCGCGCGCATCTGGATACGCTGGATAGCCTGCACAATGTCGCGCAGAAAGAAGTCGATTTATTGCTGCCCAGAGGCCACGCCGAGACCGCCGTCGATGAACCGGTGCGGTTGCCCAAAGGCATCGATGCACTGACGCTGGATAAGATCCGCCACGTCGTTGAAACCGGAGACTGGAGCGCCGATGCCGTCGGCCAGTGCATCGGGGCGTCGCGCACCACGGCTCGCCGCTACCTGGAATTCATGGTCAGCACCGGCGAACTCAGTGCCGAGGTCAACTACGGCACCGTCGGCCGGCCCGAACGTCGTTACCGGCACCTGAACGGATAAACGGCGACTGAGCAACACCCGCGACGATGCCGTATACTGGCTGGCACATCCTCATTTAAAGAGACCCCTGTGGACGGCAAATCCCTACTGATCCTGTTGTTCGTGATCATCGCCGGCGCCTGGATCTGGCACCACCTCGGTTTGCGCCAGATAGCCCTGCACCATGCGCGCCGGGCGGCCAAAAAAGAAGGCGTGCAAATGCTCGACGACAGCATTTACCTGCGCCGCATGCGCCTCGCCCGATCGCCGGATACCATCATCGCCTTTCAGCGCATGTATCAGTTCGAATTCAGTACCGTAGGAGACCGCCGGTTTCTCGGGTGGGTGATTTTACAGGGCCGGCGGCTGGAATCGGTGCACTGGCAACCGTACGTTGAAGACAAGGTTCTTCACTAGCCACCGACAAAAACAGCGATTTTCAGGATATTCAAGGCCCCCGCAATGCGCTAAAGTCTTGCATCAGCCAAGGGCTAGGGAGCCTCAGCTTCAACGACGTTTATCCATTCATCATCTTATTCATAACAATTAGGATGCCTCCATGGTTAAGAAAAACACTGCCATCAAAGAACGTTACACCAAAACTCAAATCGTCACAGAGATTGCCGAAAACACAGAACTGACCAAAAAAGACGTACAGGCCGTTCTGGACGAGCTGTCGGATCTGATGGAACGCCACCTGAAAAAACGTGCCTGCGGCGAATTCTTACTGCCCGGCCTGATGAAAATTCAGTCGGTCAAAAAGCCTGCTCGCAAAGCGC
Source organism: Saccharospirillum sp. (assembly GCF_040881935.1). NCBI lineage: Bacteria > Pseudomonadati > Pseudomonadota > Gammaproteobacteria > Oceanospirillales > Saccharospirillaceae > Saccharospirillum > Saccharospirillum sp. Next base: position 14,660 of record NZ_JBBECH010000062.1, read on the forward strand.
GCCCCGGGGTAAACCCTTTCACCGGTGAAGAGATCATGATCGCTGCCAAGCCAGCCAGCACCGCCGTTAAAGTGCGCCCGCTGAAAAAACTGAAAGACATGACCACTGCCTGAGCCGATTTCTGCGCCAAAGTTTTGACACAACGCCCGGTTAACCGGGCGTTTTTGTATCTGTTCCGCCGGCTTTAACAGGTTGTCATTGCATCAAATTTCAGTTCGGTGCATGGTCACAGAGGTTAGACAGAATGTCGGTTTTTTGCCTGGCAACAAAAAAAACAACAGATGGATCACGCCTATGAATCTCTGGTGGTTAATCACGTCTAGCGTTCATTGCAGTTACGATGAACTGAAACGTCGTCATTGCGTTGCGCTCGGCTGGGCCGAGATCGGTTCACTGCAAAAATACCTGAAAGACAAGCCCGGCTGGGAACGCCAGTTTAAAACCCTGGTTCAGGTTCGCGGCAACCTTGCCTACGCGCGCGACAAACGCTGGACCGAAACCGCCAGCTCGCTCAGCGGTGTTCCGTCGCTGTTGTGGTCGCTGTTGCAAATACGGGCCGGTGATTTTGTGGTGGTGATGGAGTCGGGCAATCAGTTAACGCTGGGCCGACTGGAAGTACGTGGTATTACCCGGATCACTGAGGATGGCATGGGCAGCTACAGCTTCGAGGAAGGTGTGCACCATGCCCACCAGATCAGCAAAGGCCTGAACTGGATTGACTGGGACCGGGCGCACTTCGGCGAATTACCGATGCCCACCCAGTCGTTCTTCTCCCTGCTGCAAGATAACGATCAGCTCGAGACCATACAACTCGCCTGGGAACAACAGCAAAAAAAATAAACGCTGCCCCACCAACCGTCGTGGTGTAAGCGAGCAGGGTACGGCTATGTTCGGTGATGGCCGTCGCACTGCTCTGCTGAAGGCACGTCCATATCGACGGAGATCTCCGAAGAATTAAAATCCAGCAAGGCGATTTTAGCGGCGGCAGGCACGATGCGACGCTTAAGCCCAGTGCTGCGGTCTGGAACAATTGCAATACAGAGGGCATTAACGCTTTGTTTCAATAGATAGGTGGCTATCTATCTAAAGAGAGGTATCATTATCCCTTCATTGTCTGGCACTGCTGCTGATGACCGACCTGAAACATAACCGCGAACGACTGGGCAATCGCCTCGGACAAGTTGCCCGGCTGTGGCGGGCCGAGGTAGACCGGCGCCTGTCGCCACACAGCCTGACTGAGTCGCGCTGGCGCCTGCTGCTGACGTTGCACAAAGCCGAACAGCCAATGCACCAGAAAGAACTGGCTGAACTGCTTGGCGTTCAGGGACCAACACTGGTGCGCACCCTCGATTGGCTGGAGAACGAACAACTGGTCGAGCGACGCTCGATCAACGGCGACAAACGCTGCAAGACGATTCACCTGACACCGCGCGCCGAGCCTTCGCTGGAGCGCATCAAAGCGGTAGTGGAAAGCGTGCGGGAAGACATATTTGAGGGCATCAACCCGGCCGACATCGACACCTGCCTGTCGGTGATTGACCAAATGGCTGACAAACTGAATACCGTCAGCAGCACGCCCTGAACCACCCGAACAGCCAGGAGTCTGTCGGACTTAGGGGGATCGAAGCTTCCGCAGCCAATTCATCCTAAGTCCGACAGACGCCTAGTGGTAACAATTAACCGAATGGACACCCGATGACCGCACACACAACCCAGACATCCAGCGACAGCATACCCGCCTACAACCGGACGCTGATCGTCGTCATTCTGATAGCCGGCGCCTTCGTGTCTGTGCTTAACCAGACGCTGATGTTGGTGGCAATTCCGCCGATCATGCAAGACTTTAATGCCAACGCTAGCCTGGCACAGTGGGTTACTACTGCGTTCATGCTCGCCAGTGGTCTGCTTATTCCGATCACCGCTGCGCTGATGGACAAGTACTCAAGCCGCACCCTGTTCATCGCCGCCCTGGTGCTGTTTACCCTGGGCACCCTGCTCGGTGCGGTCGCCCAAACCTTCACCGTGTTGCTGATCGCACGCATCATTCAGGGCGCTTCCGCTGGCATCATCATGCCGATGATTCAAACGCTGATGATGATCATGTTTCCGATTGAAAAACGCGGCGCGGCGATGGGACTGGTTGGTCTGGTCGTGGCGTTTGCCCCGGCCATCGGACCCGCGTTGTCGGGTTGGGTTGTCGATCAGTTTTCCTGGCGTTACCTGTTTGTACTGCTGCTGCCCATTGCCTTGCTGGTGATTCTGGCGGCCTTGTTGTTTATGAAAAACGTGACCCGCCAGCGTGCCAGCCGCATCGATTCATTATCCGTTGTGCTCTCGAGTTTTGGCTGGGGCGGTTTGTTGTTCGGGTTCAGCATGGCCGGATCGGCCGGCTGGGGCAGCGCCACTGTGTTGCTCAGCCTGCTGGTAGGCGCCATGTCGCTAGTGGCTTTTATTCACCGGCAACGGGGCCTTGAGCAACCGCTGCTCGACTTCAAGGTGTTTCATTCTCACACCTTTACCGTCACTACCTTTTTATCGGTGCTGGTGTTCACCTTGCTCATCGGTACCCAGACGATGATTCCGCTTTACGTGCAAAGTGTGCGTGGCATGAGCGCGCTGGATGCGGGCCTGATTTTACTGCCAGGCGCGGTGATGATGGGCATAGTGTCACCGTTGGCGGGCCGTCTGTTTGATCGCTTCGGCATTCAGGTACTGGCCATCTGTGGCTTTGTACTGCTCTGCATCGGCATGTTTATTCTGGCGACCATGCCCGACGCCGTACACCCGGCCTGGATTGTCGCCGCTTCGGTCTCGCAAATGCTTGGCGCTACCTTGTTGATGATGCCGCTGATTACCGCCGGCATTAATTCACTGCCAGTACCGCTGATTGCTCACGCCGCAGCGATGAACAATACGTTGCGCATGGTCGGTGCCTCCATTGGTACCGCCCTGCTGATCACCGTGCTCAGTGGTCGCGCCGCCTTGTTTAAAAACCCGGATTCGCCCGCCGCCATTGCCGCCGGTATTCATCTGGCGTTCTGGTTTGCGTTTGGCCTCGGGTTGTTGGGTCTGGCCACTACCTTCTGGTTGCGTCACCACGTGCTGCGTGAACGCCGTCGGTCGCCAAGTGCGGTCAATGAAGCCACTGGTGTGTAACGTTAAACTCTGATTGCTCGGGGTCGGCAATTGCAGAGCCCAGTGACTCACTCTTCATTAATTCTTTACACTGCGGGCACCGATTTACCGACCTTGAACCCTGACTTTTTCAGCCACCCAGGGTAAAGCGATGGCAATGATCAAGAACCGAACCACATGGTGAACCACTACAAAGGCAGGGTCGGCATTCAGCGTCGCGGCGATTAACACCATTTCGGGCAAACCGCCGGGTGCGAAGGCGAGAAAAATGGCCGCCGCCGGTATGTCGGTGACCAGTGTCAGCAAGGCTGTCATCAGTGCGACGAGCATCACCGTAAGTGACAAGGCGACCAGGCTGTGGCCGGAAAGAATAAAGGCTGTGCGCCAGCGAATTTTTGCAAACTTGGTACCCAGAAAGGTGCCGAGAACAAACTGCACCGGCACCAGGGCCTGGCCGGGTATGCTCAGGTCGGTCAGGCCACTGACCTGCAACAGGGCCACACCGCTCAACGGCCCGAGCATTAACGGCTGGGGCCAGTTCAACCGCCGGGCCAGGTACAGGCCAAGGCTAATCGCGATTAGAACCCAGAGTATTGCTGTCCAGCCTGGCATCGCCCAGGCTTCTTCGGGCACGCCGCGAATGCGACTGATATCCAGGCCGGTCCAGTCACCAAGACCAACCAATATCAGTGGTACGAAGTAGATGACTGCCAATACCCGGGAGATCTGCGGAATGAGGACCTGTTTTTCATCAGCGCCACTGCCCGCGCTCATGATCAGCACCAGCGACTGGGCACCCGGTACCGATGCAAACAGCGCCGTTGTTTTATCGAAGCCGGCAAAACGCTGAAAATACCAGAGGTTGACCGCCGTAGTCGCGACGACCAGCACTACCATTCCGATCAGCGATAGTGGCCAGTGCCAGACGGTAAAAAGCAAAGCCGGGTCCAGCGCCGCACCGGCATAAATACCGAGAATCAGCAACATGGCGGTAAACAATCGCATGGGAATATGAGGGGTAAACCCGAACAGGCTGCCG
>NZ_JBBECH010000063.1:0-2859 GCF_040881935.1 Saccharospirillum sp.
TGCATATGGCGCGAATACTCAAAGATGCCGGTGGAATTCCCGCTCACGGCAACGACCGCAAAGCATGGACCGCGGGCTGCCGTTTTGATCATCCCAATCCGGATTATCGCTGAATAAACAAGGCAATGAAGTTATATAGAGACGCCAAAAAGTCAGAGCCTTTAAATAATGTGAACGTTACGCAACCTGCCAGAGTGACAGTTTAATGCGCAAATACTGGTCTAGTCTCCGGTTCCCCAAACGGTTTGTTTTGGTTGTTTGCATGGTGGGCTTACTGATGTCAGGGTTTGCGGTGGCCGAGCAGATAATCGGAGCAAAGTTTGTTAAACCGGTTGAACGGTATGGGCATTTTGCACTGGGACGGCCGCATGAATATGCGCAGTTGGTCGCTACAACTAACAGCGGGCAGGATGTAATTCTGGAATTGCCGGATAGTGAAGTGTTTGAAGATCTGTCCCCGCGCATGGTGACACTGACCGACCAGGGGCCTGTGCGCTTGCTGGTGATCGTCAGTTCAGTTCATCAGGGTGCCCGCCTGGTTCTGTTTGCGCTTGAAGAGAACCAATTGGTTATGCTGGCCCAGTCGGCACCAATAGGCACACCGAATCGGTGGCTTAACCCGGTTGGCGTGGCTGATCTTGATGATGACGGGGAAGCGGAAATAGCCGCCGTCATAACACCGCATATTGGTGGATTATTGACAGTCTACCGACGCGAAGGTGAGCGCCTGATACAGGTTGATTCACTGCCCGGTTTTTCCAACCACGTATATGGTTCCGCTGAGCTGGATTTGTCGAAGGTTTCACTCATCGGTGGCCACAGGCAACTGTTGGTGCCCGATGTTTCCAGAAGAACGATTCGAGCTATCAGGCTCACTAGTGAAGGGTTGATTGAAGCTGAACGCTGTCTGCTAAGTGTGCCTATTATTGGCCCGGAGACTCTGGATGACTGCGAAAGTCGATTAAAATAAATTATTGAGTAAGCCTATTGTCTTGCTCATGAGGTAAGCATTGCTCTGCTAACGTATCGACTCATGTAGACTCCCCGGGGAGTGTTTGATGGTGTTTTCCGGTCCCGGTGATCCCTTCGTGCAAGGCTGCAATCAGTGGGCATGTGATGTTGCCCTGTTGGGCGTGGCATCGTACGACCATGTCACCCAATACCTTCTCGATTTTCTTCAGCCTGCCGATCTTTTCACGCACATCATCAAGCTTATGTTCGGCGAGTGCACTGGCTTGCTGACAGTGGGTACCATCATCCAGCAGCAACAGGTCGTTAACTTCATCGAGGCTAAAACCCAATTGCTGTGCTGATTTAATGAACATCAACCGGTCTATATCGCTAGAACCATAGCGTCGAATGCTACCCGCAGGACGCTGGGGCTCGGCTAGTAACCCTCGTCTCTGGTAATAACGAATGGTCTCGATATGGACATTCGCGGCCCTGGCCAGGCCGCCAATGGTCAGTGAGTTGGTTTTATCCGACATCTGGTTTGACTCCGTAGCTGGCTACGGTTGTAACCTTAGCTCAACGAACCAGTCCGTGAAAGGTTTCAGCGTTATCGAGCATTCCGCATCGGGGGTGTTGCCTTTTTAGCGTTGGCCACCCCGCACCACTCATACCCCAGAAGTGATAGTGAAATGACCATGAAAAATCCGAGAACCTTGCTGCGCACCAGCGTGATTGGCACCTTTTTAGTGGCGCTGTGCTGCTTTACACCGATTCTGGTGATTCTATTGGGCTCAGTGGGCCTGGCCGCTCTGGCGGGCTATCTCGATGTCGTACTGCTTCCTGCCCTGGCCGTATTCATCGGCCTGACCGTCTATGCGATTTGGCGCAAGAAACAATACGACGCCTGTTGTAACACCCCCTCTACCCCATCAAGGAATGTCCCAAATGAGTAAATTTGTTAATCCGCACATCGCTGTTATTGGCAGCGGTGGGGCAGCCATGGCCGCCGCCCTGAAAGCCGCCGAGCGCGGTGCCCGCATCACCCTGATCGAGCGCGGAACCGTCGGTGGCACCTGTGTGAATATCGGCTGTGTGCCCTCGAAGATTCTGATCCGCGCCGCGCACATTGCCCATCTGCGCAATAAGAGCCCCTTCGACGACGGCCTGAGCGCTCAGGCGCCCGTGGTGGATCGGGCGGTGCTTCTGCAGCAACAACAAGCGCGTGTCGACGAGCTGCGGGATGCCAAATACGAGGGGATTCTGCGAGATCATCCGAACGTCACTCTCCTGCACGGGGAGGCCCGGTTTGCGGATGCCCAGCATCTGACGGTCACTCTGACAGAGGGCGGAGAACAGACAATTCACTTCGATCGCGCCTTTATCGGCACCGGCGCCCGCCCGGCGCAGCCGCCCATACCGGGACTGGCGGATACGCCTTATCTGACCTCTACCACTGCGCTGACACTGGAGACCGTGCCTGAACGGATGGTGGTAATCGGGGCCGGATATGTGGCGCTGGAGCTGGCCCAGGCCTTTGCCCGGCTGGGCAGCCAGGTAACGGTGCTGGCTCGCAGCCGACTGCTGTCGAGCGAAGACCCGGCCATTGGTGACGCGGTGGAAGCCGCGTTTCGCCGCGACGGCATCGAAGTGCTCAAACAGACCCAAACGAGCCGGGTGGACTACACTGATAATGAATTCGTGCTGGAGACCACGACAGGAACCTTGCGGGCCGATCAACTGCTGGTAGCCACCGGGCGCACACCCAACACCGAGACGCTGAACCTTAATAACATCGGCGTGGAAATCGCCCAGGGCGCGGTCCTGGTGGATAAATACCTGCAAACGACCGTGCCGGGCATCTACGCCGCCGGTGACTGTACCGATCAGCCTGAGTTTGTGTACGTGGCC
>NZ_JBBECH010000064.1:0-18401 GCF_040881935.1 Saccharospirillum sp.
TCTGGCATCCGAGCCGGTTGGAGCCGCTGTTCGGTGACAGCGGAGGCGCATTATAGGGACTGAGTTCTCAGGGTCAACGCCTTTAAGGACTTTCTTCTGAACTTTCTTAAAAACAAAAAAGCGCCCCGAGGGCGCCTTTTACTATTGTGCATTCAACTGGCAGCAGGCGGCGTTACTTAACCACTCGCAACGACGGTTTCTTGCTACCACCTTCGTCACTGCCACCCGGCGTGTCATCCGGATCCGGATCATCCGGCGCTTCGAGATCAAATCCCATGCCCTGACCATTCTCTTTGGCAAAGATCGCCATAATGGAAGACATGGGCGCTCTGACCAATGTAGGCACACCGGAAAACCGGGCACTGAATTCAACCCAGCGGTTGTCGAGCACCAGCTCCCTGACAGCGGAAGGTGCGATATTCAGAGTGATCTGACCATCCCGAACAAATTGCACAGGCACTTCAACACCCGGGAAGTCGGCTGCAATCACCAAATAAGGGGTGCAGTTGTTGTCGACGATCCACTGATGGAAAGCCCTGAGCATATAGGGTTTGTTGGAGGTCATTTCACTCATCAGTCGCGCATCTCCTGCTCGACCTCAGACAAACTGATCTGGAACGATTCGCGCTCAAACAGCCGCTCCATGTATTTATGGATCGGCTTGGCCTGCTTTTCAGTCAACTCAATGCCAAGGGATGGTAAACGCCACAGGATCGGCGCAACACAGCAATCCACCAGAGTGAATTCCTCGCTCATGAAAAACGGTTTTTCATCGAACAGAGGCGCAATGGCCAGCAGGCTTTCACGCAACTCTTTACGCGCCTTAGTGACACTGTCTTTACTCTTGGCAGCAACGATAACATCGACCTTGTCGCACCAGTCGCGCTGGATGCGGGCCATGTACTGACGGCTTTCGGCCCGGGCAACCGGGTAGACCGGCAACAACGGCGGGTGTGGGAAGCGCTCGTCGAGGTATTCCATCATCACGTAGTGTTCAAACAACGTCAGATCACGGTCGACCAGCGTCGGCAGAGAGTTGTAGGGGTTGATGTCGGCAATCTCCTGGGGCATGTCATCCGGATCGACGTCTTTGATGTCGACCGCTACGCCCTTTTCCGCCAAAACAATACGCACCCTGTGGCTGTATTGACTGGCTGGATCGGAGTAAAAAGTCATGGAAGAACGTTTGGCAACGACGCCCATTAGATACTCTCCTCGATGTAAAAACACCCTGATACAAGACAAAACAAGCGCGGACCAGCCGCGCTTATCAAAAATGGCACTCGGCAGTCACCTTAGTGAATGTCTTTCCACAACTCGCGATACAGCAATTGACCAATGACCAGGAAGACGGCCAGGAATGCAAACACCATCCAGCCTATACGCTCGCGATCACCGGCATAGGGCTCGCCCATATAATCCAGGAAATTTACCAGATCATAGATGGTCTCGTCGTACTCTGCCTTGGTCTGAGAACCCTCAACGGCGTAATTCTCACAGCCACCATCGGTGATGAGGTTACCGGTCAACGGGTCAAAACGACGGTCGCTAACAGCATGGGGTGCTTCAGCACACAAACCCTGGAGTTCCATCAATACGTGCGGCATACCGACGTTGGCAAAGACCGAGTTATTAACACCCAGCGGACGGCTATCGTCCTGGTAGAAGCCACGCAGATAAGTATACAGCCAATCTTCACCTCGAACCCGGGCGACCAGCGTTAGATCCGGCGGTGCCGCACCAAACCAGTCGGCACCATCATCATACGCCATGGAATTTTCCATCAGCGAACCGATGGCGGCATCAGTAAAGATCAGGTTTTCCGCGAAGATCTCTTCGGGAATATCCAGATCGGCCGCGACCCGGTTGTAACGGGCATATTCCAGTGAGTGACAGGCCATACAGTAGTTCATGTAGGTCTGCACACCGCGCTGCAATGAGGCTTTATCGGTGATGTCGGTCTCGATGTGATCCAACTCAACCTCGGCACCGGCGGCCAGGGCCACCAGTGGAGAGATGCTCAATATGAGAGACAGGAACAGTTTCTTCATTTCGCTGACACCCTCTCCGGTACGGGTTTGGTGGTTTCCATGCGCGTGTAAATCGGCATCAGCAAGAAGAAGCCGAAATAGATCACGGAGCCAATGCGGGCCAACCAGGTATTCAGGTCGTTTACCGGCTGACCACCCAGATAAGTCAACATGATAAAGGCCAGAGCAAACACAACGATCGCTGTTTTGCTCATCCAGCCTTTGTAGCGCCAGCTCAGTACCGGGCTCTTGTCCAGCCAGGGCAGGATGAAGAGAATGGCAATGGCAGCACCCATGGCGATAACACCCATCAACTTGTCAGGCACGGCCCGCAAGATGGAGTAGAAAGCACCGTAGTACCAGGTTGGCGCAATGTGCTCTGGCGTTTTCAGCGGATTCGCCGGTTCGAAGTTGGCGTGTTCAAGGAAGTAGCCACCCATTTCCGGGAAGAAGAAGATCACACCGCAGAACACAAACAGGAAGAGGATGATCATCGGCAGCTTGCCGAGGGTGTAGTACGGATGGAACGGAATGCCGTCTAGCGGTTTACCCTGCTCATCTTTATGCTTCTTGATGTCGATACCGTCGGGATTGTTCGAACCCACTTCGTGTAGCGCCAAAATGTGCAGTACGACCAACAGTGCCAGCACCAGCGGCAAGGCGATAACGTGCAGCGCAAAGAAGCGGTTCAGAGTAATACCGGAAATCAGGAAGTCACCCCGGATCCACTCAGTCAGACCATCACCAATGACCGGAATGGCGCCGAACAGGGAGATGATCACCTGGGCTCCCCAGTAGGACATCTGCCCCCAGGGCAGAACATAACCCATAAAGCCTTCTGCCATCAGTACCAGATAGATGAACATACCAAATACCCAGATCAGTTCACGGGGCTTTTTGTACGAACCGTACATAATGCCGCGGAACATGTGCAGGTAGACGACAATAAAGAAGAAAGAAGCACCTGTAGAGTGCATGTAGCGAATCAACCACCCCATCTCGACATCGCGCATGATGTATTCGACGGAGAGAAAGGCTTCATCGGCACTGGGTACGAACGACATGGTCAGCCAAATCCCAGTCAGGATCTGGTTGGCAAATACCAGTGTCGCCAGCAACCCGAACACGTACCAAAAGTTCAGGTTAACCGGGGCGTAGTACTTGGACATGTGCTTTTCATAGGCATTGGTGACCGGCAAACGCTGGTCGAGCCATTGCATGAAGGCTGGCTTGTTAGTACTCATCAGGCAGTATCCTCACCAATGGTTAGCATGGACCCTTCGATCATATGCGGAGGCACCACCAGATTGGTTGGGGCGGGTACACCGCTGAACACACGACCGGCCATATCAAAACGGGAACCGTGACAGGGGCAAAAGAAACCACCCATCCAGTTCTCGTCGAACGACTGAGGCTCAACACTCGGGATAAACTGGGGTGAGCACCCAAGGTGAGTACAGACACCTTCAATCACCAGCAAATCCTCGGAGCGAGACCGAGCAGGATTCTGCGCGTACTCAGGCTGCTGCGACGCCACTTCCGACCGAGGGTCTGACAGGCGGTCTAATAGTTCTTCGTTTTCCAGGGTGGCAATGACCTCTTCGGTACGCCGAACAACAAAAATCGGCTTGCCGCGCCATTCAACAATGCGCATTTCGCCGGGTTCGAGCCTACTGATATCAACGGTCACCGGAGCCCCGATCGCCTTCGCTCTCTCACTGGGAAACCAGGAGCGGACGAACGGGGTTGCAACTCCAACCGCGCCTACGGCACCCATGGCACCGGTCGCGATATAGAGAAAGCGGCGCCGACCCTTATTTACGCCGTCTTGCGTCATTATTAGGTCCTCTGTCTGAAGGTAGAAAAATACGGGGTAGTTTCCACAAAATGACGGGAATACTAAAGAATTACACTCCCACTGACAAGAAAACCCTTCGTCTTACAGGGGTATTGGCAGGGGGCCAGGCGCAGTCAGCGACTTTCCCGATCATGGTGTCGGCTGGTGGTGCGACAAACAAAAACGCCCGGACAAGTCCGGGCGTTTTGAAAGCAAGGCCATCCAGTGCGATTAACGCTTGGAGTATTGCGGACGCTTACGCGCCTTGTGCAGACCCACTTTCTTACGTTCAACCATCCGAGCGTCGCGGGTTACATAACCGGCGGCACGCAGTTGCTTGCGCAGTGTCTCGTCGTAGACCATCAGGGCACGAGTGATGCCGTGACGAATCGCACCGGCCTGACCGTTGGCACCGCCACCAGCAACGCTGATGATGATGTCGAACTTGTCAGTCAGCTCAACCAGTTCCAGCGGCTGACGAACGATCATGCGTGACGTTTCACGACCAAAGTACACATCCAGAGGGCGCTTGTTGACGCTGATCTGGCCAGTACCCGGACGCAGGTAGACACGTGCGGCTGAGGTTTTGCGGCGACCTGTACCGTAATATTGCTGAATTGCTGTCATGTCGCTCCCCATTAAATCTTCAGTTCTTTGGGCTGTTGTGCAGTATGCGGATGATCGACACCGGCATACACCTTCAGCTTCTTCAGCATGGCACGGCCGAGCGGATTCCGGGGAATCATGCCTTTAACCGCCAGTTCGATCACACGCTCAGGCTTGTGGTCGATCATTTTTTCGAAGCTCATAGACTTCAGGCCACCCGGGTACCCGGTGTGGCGGTGATACATTTTTTGCTTGGTCTTGCGACCAGTCACAGCCACTTTCTCGGCGTTGATCACGACGATGTAATCGCCGGTATCCACGTGAGGTGTGAACTCTGCTTTATGCTTGCCGCGCAAACGACGAGCAATTTCGGTCGACAAGCGACCTAACGTTTGGCCTTGGGCATCGACTACGTACCAGTCGCGCTTTACTTCAGCCGGTTTTGCTACAAAAGTTTTCATTTAACTCCGCCTAATAAAAGTGGGGGGCTCAGGGGCAGTTAATCCGAAATAAGGGCGCGGATAGTAAAGAACAAACTACCCCTTTGCAAGCGCCTTCGCTCAAATATTATTCAAAAACCGGGACCGGACTGAGCCGACCTATTACAACCCGTCACCACTGACGGAGGGGGTCACTTTCGAAAAACGTACCAAGCCAACGCCCAGGCCGGTAATACAGCCGAACACGGTCGCCAGCATGCCGATCACGGTCTCAGGTTCCAGTCCGTCTTCCAGGTTCAACGCGAAGCGGGTCACACCCCAGAAATAAGCCAGGCTGGCCACCAGAAAGGTCAGCATCAGCATGCTGATCACCCAGTAGCCTTTGGCGTCATACAGCCGCAACCCGCTTTTACTCACCCGGCCATGAAGCAGGGTGAACAGACTGGTCGATGCACCCGTTATGATCAGCGTCAGTGCCACCAGGTAGATAATCATACCTTACCTCCGGGTTTCATGAGGCCACCTGTCGTGCAGCGACCGCCATGAACTGCTGTCAGACCCGAGCTCAGTGCTCCCGCGTTTTCCGGAAAGCAATGTCCGGGTGCCGTTCCTGCGCCATTTGCAGGTTCACCATCGTCGGTGCCACATAGGCCAGGTTGTCACCGCCATCCAGTGCCAGGTTATCGTAGGCCTTATCGCGGAATTGCTCCAGTTTGCGCGGGTCGGCACACTCAACCCAGCGCGCGGTGGCTACGCTGATCGGCTCGTAAACTGCATCAACCTTGTATTCCGACTTCAACCGCTGCGCAACAACGTCAAATTGCAGCATACCCACGGCACCGACGATCAGGTCATTGTTCTTCAACGGACGAAACACCTGCACCGCCCCCTCTTCGGACAACTGCATCAGGCCTTTCTGCAATTGCTTGGCCTTGAGCGGATCGCGCAGGCGAATGCGACGGAACAGCTCGGGCGCGAAGTTCGGGATGCCCGAAAACTTGACCATTTCACCCTGAGTAAAGGTATCGCCGATCTGTATGGTGCCGTGGTTGTGCAGCCCGATGATGTCGCCGGGCCAGGCTTCCTCAACCGCTGAACGGTCACCGGCCAGAAACGTCAGAGCATCGGAAATGCGCACATCCTTGCCGGTTCGGACGTGCTTCATCTTCATGCCTTTCTCGTACTTACCGGACACAATGCGCAAGAAGGCAACACGGTCGCGGTGGTTCGGGTCCATGTTTGCCTGAATTTTGAACACAAAACCGGAGAAGTTAGTCTCACTGGCATCAACGACCCGCTCATCGGTGGCCCGTGGCTGGGGGTTCGGTGCCCACTCGACCAGGCCATCCAGCATATGGTCGACACCAAAATTACCCAGAGCCGTGCCAAAAAATACCGGTGTCAGCTGGCCAGCCAGAAACTCTTCCAGATCAAACTTGTTGGCCGCGGCGAGCAGCTCCACATCCTGGCGCAGCTCATCGGCATACTCGCCCAGTGCTGCATCCAACTCGGGGTTGTCGAGCCCTTTGATCACCCGACGCTCCTGAATGGTGTGGCCTTGGCCGCCCTGGTACAGCAGCACCTCACCCGTAAGCAGGTGATAGACACCTTTGAACTGCTTACCCTGCCCAATTGGCCAGGTGATGGGCGCACAACTGATCTTGAGGATATTCTCGACTTCATCCATCAGCTCGATCGGCTCGCGAATGTCCCGGTCGAGTTTGTTCATAAAGGTCAGCACCGGCGTTTCACGCATTCGGGCGACATCCATCAGCTTGATGGTCCGGTCCTCGACGCCCTTGGCGGCGTCGATCACCATCAGACAGGAGTCGACCGCGGTCAGGGTGCGATAGGTGTCTTCGGAGAAATCCTCGTGGCCCGGGGTATCTAGCAGATTAACCAGTTTATCCATATACGGAAACTGCATCACCGAGGTGGTGATCGAGATACCCCGGTCTTTTTCCATCTCCATCCAGTCCGACTTGGCGTGCTGGCCGGACTTCTTACCCTTCACGGTACCGGCCGTTTGCAGGGCCTTCCCGAACAGAAGTACTTTTTCAGTAATCGTGGTCTTACCGGCATCAGGGTGCGAAATGATGGCAAAGGTATGACGTTTTAAGACTTCTTCAGCAATGGTGCTCATAGATAAGCGGCATTTCCCAGTCAAAGCGGTTCGAATTGCGGCGCATTATACCGCTCGCTGCCTGATTTTCGACCATGGGGGCGCAGATAGTCGCTCGACCATGTAAAATGTCTCCACTTTTAACCTACAGCGACCTACCCGACCATGACCCATCGCCAGCCACCCGGCTCTGAACAGCCCGCCAGAGACATGATCTACGCCAGTGATCACGGCCAGGTCGCCGACTTCAGGTTCGACGACACCGTCGCCCGCGTGTTCCCGGACATGATCAAGCGCTCGGTTCCGGGCTACAGCCACATCATCGGCATGATCGGCATCCTCGCCGAGCAATACGCCCAACCGAACAGCCGACTCTATGACCTGGGCAGCTCCCTCGGCGCCGCCAGTCTGGCCATGCGCCACAGGGTGCACGCCCCGGGCGCTGTGATTGTCGCTGTCGACAACAGCGAAGCCATGCTCCAGCGCAGCCGCGATTTTCTGGAAAGTGAGGACTTGCCAACACCGGTCCAGACACTCTGCGCGGACATCACCTCGCTGACACTGGAAAACGCCTCATTCGTTGTGCTGAACTTCACGCTGCAGTTCATACCGCTGGAACAACGCCAGGCGACCCTGCAACGGATCTACGATGGCATGCTGCCCGGCGCGGCGCTGGTATTGTCTGAAAAACTGCGCTTCCCGGACCCGGTTCAGGACCAACTGCTGATCCAGCACCACCACGACTTCAAACGCGCCAACGGCTACAGCGATCTGGAAATCAGCCAGAAGCGTCAGGCCATCGAACGCATCTTATTGCCGGAAACCGCCGAAGACCACCTGCAGCGGCTCGACGCCGTCGGCTTCAGCACCGCCACCCTCTGGTTTCAGAGTTTCAACTTCGCTTCCTTTCTCGCCATCAAGTGACCGCATGATTGACTACCGCCCCTTTATCG
The DNA here is from genome assembly GCF_040881935.1 of Saccharospirillum sp. Classification (NCBI taxonomy): domain Bacteria; kingdom Pseudomonadati; phylum Pseudomonadota; class Gammaproteobacteria; order Oceanospirillales; family Saccharospirillaceae; genus Saccharospirillum; species Saccharospirillum sp. The sequence goes on from NZ_JBBECH010000064.1 coordinate 7,989, forward strand.
ACACCCTAACCGGAACGCCACTGGCCGTTTGGCAGGCACCGCTGCAAATTCAGCTGGATGAACTGTTCGCCAACCTCAACGACGGCAACCTGCCCCGTTTCCTGGCCTTCATTAAACAGTTGCCAGCTATAGATGACATTACATTTGATCCGGACAGCGTCAATCTCTCAACAACCGCCAAATTGAACGATGAGGATCAGTCACAACTGGACCAGGCGCTGCGCGGCTTGATTCCCTGGCGCAAAGGCCCCTTCCAGGTATTCGGCACCCACATCGATTCGGAATGGCGTTGCGATTTGAAGTGGGCGCGGGTTACACCGCACCTGGGCGATTTGAGCGGACGTTGTGTGCTGGATGTTGGCAGTGGCAATGGCTATTACGGCTGGCGCATAAAAGCCGCAGGCGCAAGAATAGTCGCCGGCATTGACCCGTCCTGGTTATCGGTTGTGCAGCACCTGGCTATTAACAACTACGTGGGCGATGCCAGCCACACCGTATTGCCGTTCACACTTGAAGCGATGACACCGGATCTCGAAGCTTTCGATACCGTCTTTTCCATGGGCGTACTCTACCACCGCCGCTCACCGCTCGATCATCTCGCCGAACTGCGCGCCGCACTCAGACCGGGGGGCGAACTGGTGCTGGAAACGTTGGTTGTAGACGGTAACGAACGCGAGGCATTTGTGCCTCCCGGTCGCTACGCCCGCATGAACAATGTCTGGTTTTTACCAAGCCCAAAAGCACTGGCACACTGGCTGGAAAAATCCGGATTTGAAGATGTGCACATCGCTGATGTGACCCCGACGACGACAGAAGAACAACGCACCACCGAATGGAAGCCCGGTCAGTCGTTAACCGATTACCTCAATTTGAACAATACTTCCGAAACCATTGAGGGCCACCCTGCACCTTTGCGGGCGACATTGGTTGCTACCAAACCGGCCGGTGCAAAGCGACTGCGGAGGTATTACCTGGATTAAGCGTATAACAACCCATGCAACCCGAAAATAGGGTCAAACACATCGTTGCATTGAAACCCGTCACAGAGGCTCAAGATCATATGATATTAGGCCGGTTTAACCGGTCGGTAGGCTAACGTAACACAAAACAAGTGCACCCACCGCTACTCACGAAAATTTTCTGAATTCAGTCAGCCTCATTGACCAAGAGGCGTTTTTTATAGGCTACAGGGTTCATATCCCTGACATCGATACTGATACTGCTAATCTCTGGCAGCAGGTGAGCTAAACAGTTCCTAACCTCTATCGCTACCCTCTCTTTCTGCTGATCAGTCCTGCCCTGAAGTAAGCACACAGTAACATGAATGAAGTTACCTTTGTTTTCATATAACCTGTAGTGATCGTAAGCTATTGCTCTTACTTTCACATCTTCGGCTTGCATAACCTCACTTTGTACGGCTGCTTCAAAAACACCTTCCATTACATCCACTACATCCACCGTTTCTTCAACTATCCGAGCGTACTCAATTACAAAGTGAGGCATATCGTATACATCCTAGAATAAAGTAAAATATTCGCGTTCTTCCCAGTCAGTAATAGTATGGAGAAAGCGATCCCATTCTGCTTGTTTTAATCGTGCGTAGTACGTTACAAATTCCTTACCGATTTGTTGTGAGTAGAACTCTCCTGACGAGAAGGCGTTCAATGCATCCTGCAGACACGAAGGCAGCTGTTTCGCGACACTAGTAGACCGATTTGATACAGCAGGCGGAGGGTCTAATTGACTCATCAACCCATCCATACCACTTAAGATCTGCGATGTAATATATAGATAGGGGTTCGCCGCCGGCTCTCCTATTCGGTTCTCGATTCGGCTCGCCTTGTCGCCTGGTTTCGCCAAACAACGGACCATGGCACCACGGTTATCCTGTCCCCACTGAATGCGATCGGGAGCCAGGCTCATAGGCATATATCGTTTATAGCCATTAATGGTTGGGGTAGAAAAAATACAGCTTTCTTCGGCATGAGCGAGGATACCTGCAATCCAGTGTAAGCCGGTCTTTGATATCGCCTCTCCAGCATCCGGGATAAAGACGTTTTCCTTAGTATCGATGTCAATAAGAGATTGGTGTAGATGCCAACCACTGGCTAGGGCCTCCTTGAACTTAGGTCGACACATGAACGTCGCATGCAGTCCATGCCGGGCGCACACCTGTTTCACCATAGAGCGGAACATGATCATATTATCGGCTTGCTCCAACGCAGGCCGTGGATCAAATGTGACCTCGAACTGACTCGGCCCAAACTCGATCTCTAGTGACCTTATAGGTAAGCCTAACCCCTCTGCATTTCTGCGTATAAGGTCGAAAACCGCCTCAGCCTGGTCATAACAATTCTCTGTGAGATACTGATACCCTGCAGTTATCAATTCGGTAGGAGGTGGATTGCCAGGCGTAGCCATCGCATTGGGTGAAACCTGATTATCAGACTTCTTGAAGACATGAAACTCAACCTCTAGGCCCGCAATAAACTCAAGACCCATACCATTGAGTCGACCCTGTGCTTCTCTCAATATTGCGCGAGTCGATAAAGCAACAGGTTCACCACTGGCATGGTACAAATCAGCCAATACCCACCCAGTATGAGTCGACCAGGGTAGTATCTTAAAGGTACTGGGGTCGGGCAACATCAGAACATCACCGGCACCCGTCATATTACCTTCTCCAAACCCTGCATCATCATCCCAAACATTAAATACCGTCAGGTGGGAGGTATCCTTTAGAAGCATGGTAGAAGTCATAGTGATGCCACTGTCGAATGCCGACTTCAAGGCACTAGCAGCTATCGTTTTTCCACGTAGTACGCCGTGTTGATCGACAAATGAAACCCGCACCACCTCTACTTTATTGGACAGTGCTTCCTCTAGCGCAAGGTTACGGTCCTCGAACTGCTTCTTAGTCCAAAGTTTGTGCATACCTGCAAATCCCGACTTTTCAACTTCGCTCGATGCGTCAGTCATAAAAACCTCTTCAAATTCTGTCACCCCAGGAACCAGAGCTCAGTGGGAGCACCGTTAAGACCTAGAGTTCCGATTCCCACGTACATGCCTTTCGACGGTCGCTGTCGCGTTTCTTCCAGGACGATTCCCAATCACTAGTCGGTGCCACTGCATCTACCGCTATGGGCCCAGTAATAAGCTCTACCTCTGCTTTACTGCCATACAACGGGAGCGTACTACGATCGCCACCTTGAGAAAGCACCTTCATGGCTTTTATCAGCTTCCTCCGATGTAGGATAATGGCTCTGTCAGTCGTCGCTAAATGTTCGTTTGTTCGATCTTGAATACGGCCCATTGACTCACAGGCCCATTGATCATGAACATTAATATCCATACCCATGCCAGTCCAGGTTTGCTTGTCTTGCTCCTCTCGGCTATACCCATATTCATTACGTTTGTTACGAATAGGCGCGTAATCGGGCAACGTATGCTCTTTCAAGCGCTGATCTCGCATCTTCTCTTTATCAACAGGATCCGTAAAACTGGTAAACATCGAAAACCAAAAACAGTTTTCATCGTCGATCGGTACGTGCCATTGGGTAATATTCATGTCATTGGACATCGGTATAGTAATCGCGCAGGGAAATATCTGATTAGTTAATCTGACGTGACTTTGACCATTTTTCAGGTCTCTAAGGGCGATCATACGCATACCGAAATCGGTTTCTTCAATCTGTATTTCAGGTTGATCGAATTCTCGCAATATCTTTGTTATCGGGAAATCAGTATCTGCAGCTTTATCTCGAAATTGTTTACCATACTGATCTTCCGGGTCTTCATCTTCAAGAAATCGGTGCAAGAACGAAGCGTGTGCGGGATCAATCCCAACTTCTAGCGCCTGCAACCAGTTACACTCCCAAAGCCCTTTAAACGCAAATACATGTGAGGACGGCGCTTTAAAGCAGTCAAAATTTGGAAAAGCCGGTGGTTCACCATCTCCCAAAAACGCAAATATAACGCCATTAACCTCCTTTGTGGGATAGGAGTTAAGCTTCACATTTTTACACATTTTATTTGTTGGCTCTGCTGGCTGATCTATACACTGACCAGTTTCATCAAACTTCCAACCATGAAAAGGGCAGCGAACACCACCGTCCTCTACTCGCCCAAAGGTCAGATCAGCGCCCCGGTGCGGGCAATGGCGATCCATCAGAACCAACTGACTATCGTTGTTTCTATGTAGAGCGAGCCTTTCACCCAATAGATTAACGGGCACCACCGGACGGTCCGCCTCTAACTCCTCCGACAATGCGGCCGGCATCCAGTATTGGCGTAACAACTGACCTGCAGGCTGCTCTCTCCCCACTAATGTCAACTCATTATTTTTCTCTTGACTCATCATATGATTTAGACTCCTACTCCACTGCTGCAAGAGCAGTTGTTATTCAATTAAGTGTTTTCAACTTAGTATCAGAATCGACGACCAGGTCCTTTGAAACCACAGACTGATTCGTTACTAATTTACGAGCAGCAAGATGATCAGCAGGGCTATTCACCGAATCGACTCTAACGATTGCACCTGAGCGATAATAAATAAGGGAAAACTTATCACTCGCAACGTCTCCGCGAACGACCATGTCATCGTAGTCAAGAGTGTTGCCAGCAATCTGTAATTTTATGCCTACCTGATCAGTCCAAAACCATGGAGAAACCTGCTCCGGCAAAGGCTTTCCGGCTAAACGTGCAGCGATGATTTTTGCCTGGTCAACTGCAGTTTGAACGCACTCAGCTCTTGTTGGTTGACTGTCGTGCACTTGAACCCAAGAAGCGCAATCGCCTGCTGCTGAAATGAATGGGTCAGACGTTAAGCACGCTCTGTCAACCAAAATACCATCGTCACACTGCAACCCCGCGTCATTAGCTAATTGATCATTCACAGTGGTACCAATACCTAGAACGACCAGATCAGCGGTTAGCCTTTTTCCTGAATCCAGGTGTACATTGGTCGTGTTTCCCGAAACAGCAGAAATGGATTCGATCGTCGAGTTGAAAATGAAGTCTGTTCCAGTGGCCTTATGACGATTAACAAGAAAATCAGAGAGTTCCTTGGGTAAGATACGGGTAAGAACTCTACCGCTACGTGCAACAACAATGACATTCTTTCCCATCTTCGCTAACGTGGAGGCAACTTCAAGACTGACAAACCCCGCGCCATAAACAACTATTCTACTAGCTGTTTCTATAGCGCTTTTTACCGAGAGCGAATCACTGACTTCCCGGATGGTCACCACAGCTGGAAGGTCAACGCCGGGAATCGTAGGGTTTTTAGCAGAAGCCCCTGTTGTCAGTACTAAATGGTCATAGCCTATAACATCACTTTTCCCGTTTAAACCTGACTTCACCACTACAGATTTGGCATCACGGTCAATACTTAATACCCATCTATTCTGGAGCAGCTTTATCGATTTGCCGATAAAATAGTCAGCGTTCCGAAAAGCCATCCGTGAATAGTCTATACCGCCACTCAAGAACCCCTTAGACAGGGGTGGTTTTTGATACGGCAAACCCTGTTCGCCACTGATTAAGGTAATCGGTCTTTCGTAACCCAGGTCACGCAGTGAGATAGCCACCTGTACGCCCGCGTGCGAGGCTCCAACAATGACCACACCATGAGTCATGACTGGACCTCTGGAATTTGAAAGACTGCACCGTCCAGTTCTTCAGTAACTAAAAGTTGGCAGCTCAATCGACTGAACGGCTTACGTTCCGCTGCAGTCTCGCTCAACATTTCTTCCTCTTCCTCTTCAATCTCAGGAAGAATCAAAGCATTTGAATCATTGGAGTACACATGGCAGGTAGCACACATGCAGCTTCCACCGCATTCAGCATCTATTCCTTCAACATTATTGAAGATAGCAGTTTGCATAACACTTTGACCTAACTCTGCTTCAACTTCCTTTCTACTGCCGTCAGAAAGTTCAAAGCAAATAGTAATACTTTTGCTCATAACAATATGTCCAAAAATAGATTATAAACTTCCACTGCCGAATACACTGGGCAGCCATAGTGAAATTATCGGGAACGCCAATAGTATGGCGAGACGAACTAGGTCAGCCATAACAAATGGAATCACACCAAACATTATGTCTTTTGTTTTAAGCCCTTTGGCGGCACTTTGAACTACAAAAAGATTCATACCTACCGGCGGAGAAATGAGGCCAGTCTCAACTGTAACGACCGCAATGATTCCAAACCAAATAGGATCAAATCCACTGGCAACGACTACGGGGTAAAAAATTGGCACTGTTAGTAGAATCATCGCCAGACTTTCAAGAAAACACCCCATTATTACGTAGAAGATAATAATGGCTATCATGACCATCCAAGGACTCAGGTTGTATTGGTAGATCAGATCAACCATTTGATATGAAATCTGACTTACAGACAGCAAGAAGCCAAAGACTTCAGCACCGATCAAGATCAGAAAAATAGTTGCTGATACAGATACGGCCTCAACTACTGCTTCACGGTACTCCTCCCAACTAAGCCCTCTAAAAAGCGCAAACACAAGTGCTAAGCCTGCACCAACTCCTGCCGCTTCTGTTGGTGAAAACAGGCCACCATAAAGACCTCCCATTACCAATGAGAAAAGAAGCGCAACCGGTGCTAGTTGCTTCAGTGCAACCCAAAGAGTCGTGCCTTCAGTCTTGGTTTGCTCTGCAGTTGGTCGCCACTTACGTACCATGATGGTAACGGTGACCATATATAGTGAATAGGCTAATAGACCAGGCAGAAATCCGGCTAAAAACATATCTCCTACTGATTGCTCTGTTATCAATGAATACAATAACAGCGCCACTGAAGGTGGAATCATAATACCAAGAGTCCCACCCGCTGCCAGCGAGCCGGCTGCGAGCCGGGGGTGATAGCCCTGCTTCATCATTTCCGGGTAAGCTACTCGCGTCATAGTTGACGCTGTTGCGAGAGATGATCCTGATATTGCCGAAAAAGCTGCACTGCTACTGACTGCTGCCAGAGCGAGACCACCATTCCAACCTCGGGAAAAGTAGCGAGATGAATCGAACAGGTCTTTCGAGAAACCAGATCGGGCTGCAATACTCCCCATAAATAGAAAAAGGGGAATTAGCGTGAACGAATAATTTGATGAGACTTCAAATGCAGCCGTTTCAAGTACATTTAGAGCCGGGTCGATTCCAACAATCGCAGAAAACCCAAAGCCTCCTGCAAGAATCATAGCTAGACCAACCGGACAGCCCAAGGCAAGCAAAGCCAGAACACCAAGCAAACCAACGATACCAATAGATAATGGATCCATGTGTAAGTCCTTTGAATTTACTTGTTGGGGGTTAAGTCGCGTTCGCCTTTAATGGCTAACCACACCGCCGTGAGCACAATACAGATGCAGCAAATTGTTAGGACTCCATAAACCAGATAGAGCGGAATTTCCAGATCTTGAGAGACGTCCCCTCGCTTGAACATGGTGAGCATTTTGTGGAAAAACAAAAAACCTACAATTGCCGCAAAAGATGCCAACACTAAATCCCAAAGCCGGTCAAGAAACCGCTGTACGGGCACTGGCAAAACCCTCACAAGTAGATCAACTTTAACCATCCCACCCATTACTGCCCGCGGAAACGATGAGAAAACCATGATAGCAAGGGCGTAACTGACCAGTTCGATGGAACCAGGAAGAACCAAACTTAAAGTTCCCCCCGTTAAGTCAAAAATCAATCGACCCAGAACACTAGCAACCACGATGAAAACCATACTGCTTAATGAAAAAAAGGCGATTTTATCGAAAACGCTGATAAGTCGTTCCACGTCGATACTCCTGGCTAAGTCTTATTAAAGCTCAACTTCACACTCTTCAACGTACTCTCTAACGCTTGCAAGAGTCTCGCTACCAGGAAGTCCTTGATTGTCGAGCTGAGTCACATAGGCCTGTACAACCTTGTCCGCCGCAGATTGCCATTGAGCCTGCTCTTCTGGTGATAGCTGAGTAATGACTGCATCACTGGCCCGGATACTCTCTAGTGAAAGGACATCCGCATCGTCGTAACCACGACCAGCCGTTACTGCCCATTCCATGCCAGAGTTATCATCAATAACTTTTTTTAGATCTTCGGGAAGACTGTCATAACTATTTTTATTCATTGTTGTGACAAAGGCGAGCGAGTAGAAACCAAACTCCAAGTGATAATCTGTTACCTCACCGGTACGGAAACTTTGAATGGTTTCCCACGGAAACATATAGCCGTCAATGACACCTCGCTGAAGACCGGGGTATACTTCAGGAGCGGGCATCCCAATAGGTTCAGCACCTAGTTCGGTTAACAATTCGCCAATAACAGCCGTTGGTCGACGGATTTTAAGGCCTTTCAGATCCTCAAGTGAGGTAACTTGAGTCTCACGTGTATGTAGGTGACCTGGGCTGTGTGTGTGAACATAAAGCACTTTCGACTCCTTGTACTCCTCATCCAGCGCACCGCTGTTGTAGAGCTTCTGAAAAGCGCAAGAGCCTACAGCTCCCGTTTCAAACAGACCCGGTAGTTCCATCAGCTGACTTAACGGGAAACGCCCAGCGGTGTACCCCTGGACTGTCCACGCAATATCGGTAATACCTGACACAGCGTTGTCGTATCCTGCTGGTGCTCGACCCAGTGTTTGAGCTGGGTACACGGTCACCGCGATACGACCATCTGACTGCTCTTCAACAGCCTGTTTCCAGTCGTTAAAAATAACGTTCTGCTGCCAGCTGTTTTGGGGCATAAAATGAGCAAGATTCAGATTTACCTCAGCTGATTGGGCGTATGACGTACCAAATAAGGTACATGCGAGGGCTGATGCAGTGAGAATCTTCATCGCAGGTTTCATATTTTTTGACCTCTTCAAATAAAATTTACATTCTTTTTGGGCGATTATCGATCAAATGGTCTATTATCGTTCTTGATGGTAGAGTTTTAATCGATCGCTTGACCTATGTCAACACTTTGCAAAGAAGATGCTATTCAGAATTTTCCCGAAGGAAGAGAGCTAGTGCATGACTCACCTATTTGATCAGCAACTAGTTATTACTCTACATATAAGAGGCATTCTTATATGAAATCGAATGCCATTATTGATGTGTGTCTAAATTTACCTATCATCACTGATCAATGAAACAGCACCGTCAGCCAAAATATGGGGAATAATTCATGCACGAGGAAGTCAGAATTTTATTAAACTGTGGTCTAATAAATTAAACGAGAACTGCAGTAGTTGAAGAGTCTACGGTGGTGTAGTATCGATTAGCAGACATGTAGGGAAAGTAGATGAGCGAACAATTAACCCAGAAAGACATTTCCATGACCTTTGCCAAGGGGTTGCAAGTACTGACGGCATTTGACGCCAATGACCGGGAGTTGACCATACCGTCGATTGCAAAGAAGACAAAATTGAACAGGACAGTTGTTCGCCGCCTAGTATTGACACTTCAATACTATGGCTATTTAGAAAGTCGTAATCGAGTGTACCGACTAACACCACATATTCTTAGTTTGGCCAGCGGTTTTTTGCAAGGGCGAGACCTGGGGAAACATGTCACACCAATTATGAGGACTTTCTCTGATCAATTGAGTGAAGATATCTCTTTTGCAATGCTGGATATCGACCAAGCGATTTATGTTGCTCACTCACCAGGTGACTCTACTATGATCACGCAAGGTTTTACAGTTGGTACTAGACTTCCGCTACAAGCAACCGCAATTGGTAGAGCATTAATTGCATTCTCTAAACCAGAAACACAAGAGCACATCCTAGAGAGCGTCCCCCGCGTCCCTTTTACACCCGATACTATAGTTGAACTCGATAAATTAGGATGTGAGTTAGAAACCACAGTTAAGCAAGGTTTTGCACTAGTTAAAAATGAATTCGAACAAGGCGTAACATCACTTGCAGTGCCTGTATTAAGCGCCGACGGTGAGCTCATAGGCGCGCTTGGAATTGTTGGACCAAACCCTCGGTTTGAGGATGAGAAGATTCAAGTGGCAAGAATCAAAATCCTACAAAAATGTGCAAAACTAGTTGCCATTTATACGGGTTAGTATATGAATGTTTTTTGATATTTTGATTTTTTCATTAATCAGAATAATATTTACAGAACCACTTATGACCACCGCTCGCCACGTCGACCAACATTGATAGCCACAAATCCGACCAAGGTATAATGCCTAAGACGTTAATACCACGAATGAGTTGCAAGGATCAATTCATTGGCAAAATGCTGCAACATACTCGAATTCTCGGGTCACACAGTATTTCCCTGAAGACACGCAGCATAGTCCTGAGCCCGAGACTTACCTGGTTAACCCAGCGGCCATGGAAGACCGGCTGATTTTGACTGACCCCTATGCCGCCAGTGGCTATATCGGATTTGATTACTATACCGACTATCAG
>NZ_JBBECH010000065.1:0-18336 GCF_040881935.1 Saccharospirillum sp.
TGACCCCTATGCCGCCAGTGGCTATATCGGATTTGATTACTATACCGACTATCAGGCCGCCCAAACCCCCGAAGACGTTCTTGTCAACGTTATGATTGCGTCAGCGCCCGGGTACCTGGAATGACGTTCAGCAATTAAGTCGCGACACCGAGGTGATGGCCGACCTGTTCGTCAACCATGTGTCCAGCCAGTCACCTCAGTTTGCCAATAATGTGGTGGCCAACGGCAGTGATAGCCCCTGGTTTCCACTGTTTCTGACGTATAACAGCGTTTTTCCGGATAGTGCACGCGAGGAAGAGATCACCGCCATCTACCGGCCGCAGCCCAGCTTGCCCTATGAACGGCCTGTCGTACAGCTATTAATGGGGCTCATTCGGTGGTGCCTTCCCACTGGACCTAAACGAAGACCAGCTGAGCCTGCGCTGGGCGAAGGGTGACTATCGACTCACCTTGACTGTCGACTGCCTCGCCCGCAAAGCAGGCATCACCGATCAAGCCGGGGAACCCCTGTTCGTTTTCTAGCAGTAACTGAACGTCAGCACCCCTCCTCTAGGGAGCCTCTGATTAAGACAGTCAGGCGATGTTAATTTCTCGCCGGATAGACTGGAAAAGCACCAAAGTACTACTAAGCTGTAACGATTAAGACGTTAAGTCGTAGTTAAGTCAATTGTTCATAAGAAATTGTTCTAAAAAAGCAGATGACACGGAATCTTAAACGATTAAGCTACTCACTAGAAATATCCCGCATGACTAAACAATAAGAAGTAAGGAGACCGCATGAACTCTACAATAAGAAATATAGTGATAGCCATCGTGCTGGTGGCAATAGCTATAGGGGCTTATCTATTCTTAGCACCTTCCGATGAACCAATTGAAGAAGCAGAAATTGAAAGACAACCGCTAGACGCCTCAGCCATTGAGAGGAGTGCGAACGTAGCACCAAATTATCGGGAAGGTGACTACAATTGGACTGCTTTAGACGAATATGAAAGTCTCGACTTATCTGGTCAGATTGTTACCGTTGCAGGGCCTTGGCTGGCACCTGAGAATGGAATTTTCAATACCGTTGTAAGCTATTTTGAAGAAGCCACTGGCGCCGATGTTCGTTACTCGGGTTCCGATAGCTTTGAGCAGCAGATCGTTATTGACCTGCAAGCTGGCTCAGCGCCCAACCTGGCCATTTTCCCGCAACCGGGCTTGGCCAAAGACATGGCCAGCCGTGGCTTGTTGCAACCGCTGGATGACGCGACCCGCCAGAACGTTCTGGACAACTACGCGGCAGGCCAGTCGTGGGTTGACCTGAGCACCTACCCGAATGAAAACGGCGAAGACGATTTCTTCGGCGTCTTCTTTCGCGTCGACCTGAAAAGTCTGGTCTGGTATTCCCCCGATAACTTCGCCGAGTACGGCTACGACGTTCCGGAAACCATGGAAGACCTGATCGCCCTGTCCGACCAGATGGTCGACGATGGCGTCAGCCCCTGGTGTATCGGTCTGGGTTCCGGTGCCGCCACCGGGTGGCCGGCAACTGATTGGGTCGAAGACATGATGCTGCGTTTGCACGAGCCATCAGTCTACGACGGCTGGGTCGACAACAGCATCCCATTCGACGATCCGCGGGTTGTAGAAGCCATCGAAACCTTCGGCCAGTTTGCCAAGAACCCGGGCTACGTCCAGGGTGGAGTAGCATCTGTTGGTACGACTGACTTCCGCGACAGCCCGAACGGCCTGTTCAGCATTCCTCCCGGCTGCTTCATGCACCGTCAGGCGAGCTTTATCCCTGCGTTCTTCCCGGAAGGCACTGAGATCGGTACCGATATCGACTTCTTCTACTTCCCGGCGTTCGCAGAGAAAGATCTGGGCTCTCCAGTACTGGGGGCGGGCACTGTCGTTACCATGCCGGAAGAGAACGAAGCCGCTCAGGCCCTGCTTGAGTACCTGACTACGCCGCTGGCCCACGAAATCTGGATGGCCAACGGTGGCTTCCTGACGCCACACAACAACGTAAACAACGATCTGTACGCCAACGACACACTGCGTCGTCAGGGCGAGATTCTGCAGAACGCTACTACCTTCCGTTTCGACGGATCTGATCTGATGCCGGGTGCGATCGGCGCCGGCGCCTTCTGGACAGGCATGGTCGACTTTGTCGGCGGTGACTCTGCAGAAAACGTTGCTGGCTCGATCCAGGATGCCTGGGATGCTGCCCGATAAGTAATCGGGAACTGCACTAAGGACAACTCGCCCCGCTTGCGGGGCGAGTTAATTACCGGTCTAGGTCAGGAGTATCCCCCGTGATTTCCCAAATCATTTACGCCACGTTTGTCATCGCCCTGGCAATCGGTCTAAGCGCTCTCTTTTTTGTTGGTTCGAACTTTGTACTGGATCGCTTTCTGTCCAGTGAATCCCTGCCATCCGATTTGGATCGTCAGCGGCGCGATAAGATACGTGAAGGCATACGCCCCTGGATATTCGTAGGCCCCGCCGTTCTGGTTCTGGTTGTCTATCTGGTCTACCCTGTTTTTGCGTCACTGATTTATTCATTGCAAGACCGCAACGCCAACGGCTTTGTTGGACTGGCCAATTACGCCTGGGCGTTTGGCAACGACGGCTTTCAAATTGCGATTCGCAATAATATTCTCTGGTTGATCATCGTACCGACGATGTCCACAGCATTTGGGCTCGTTATCGCGTATATGACCGACCGCCTGTGGTGGGGCCAGGTCGCCCGCACCCTGGTATTTTTACCGATGGCCATTTCGTTCGTAGGCGCCTCGGTTATCTGGAAATTCATTTACGACTACAAAGGCTCCGGTGAAGAAATCGGTCTGCTGAATGCTGTGGTGATGGCGTTGGGTGGTGATCCCCAGGCCTGGATCTCACTTCAGCCCTGGAACAACATCTTGTTAATGGTCATTCTGATCTGGATTCAGACCGGTTTTGCCATGGTCATTCTCGGTGCCGCCATTCGCGGCGTACCGGAGGACACCCTGGAAGCCTCGATCATGGAAGGCGCCAATAATTTTCAGATCTTCTTTAAAATCGTGATCCCGCAAATTTTCGGCACCATCGTCGTGGTGTGGACCACCATCACCATTCTTGTGCTGAAAATCTTCGACATCGTTTTTGCCATGACTAACGGTCAGTGGGAAACGCAGGTGCTGGCGAACTTCATGTACGACCAATTGTTCCGTTCCGGTGATATCGGACGCGGCAGTGCGGTCGCCATTGTCATTATGCTCGCGGTTACGCCGGTGATGATCTACAACATCCGACGCGCCCGCATGGAAAACCAATAAGGAGGCCAAGATGCAATCAGCACATAAAATGCCTTTGGCCACCCTTGCCAAACACACAACCGTTTTCCTGCTCGTTCTGCTCTGGACCTTGCCTACGCTGGGTCTGCTGATCAGTTCGGTACGTGACAAAGATTCGCTGACCACCTCTGGTTGGTGGACCGCACTGGCTCCCGCCGAACGCAATGAGGTGTATCGTACGCCTACGGCTGAAGCACAAACGCAATCCGGCGATGTTTTCGTCATTGAAGACCGCCTGTTTGCAGAAGGTGCACGGGTATTGGATACCTGGGGTTCGCGCCCAACCGATCTTACCGTCAATCAGGCGGGTGAAACGGTTACCCTGGAAAACGGCACACGCATGACACTGACCGAAGATGGCCAGTTCCACTGGGAGTCCGACGAACCTTTCGAACTCAGTCGCGGCGAGCGTGTGTTCTATGTCTCGCAAGTGCCACCTACGTTTACACTCAACAACTACGAAGAAGTGCTGTCGTCTGAAGGGGTTGGCCGGGCGTTTATTAACACCCTGACTGTCACCTTGCCAGCGACGTTTATTCCGATTCTGATCGCTGCCTTTGCCGCCTATGCACTGGCGTGGATGAACTTCCCCGGTCGGTTATGGATTCTCGCAGGCATCGTCGGCCTATTGGTCGTGCCGCTGCAGATCTCGCTGATTCCGGTTCTCAGAATGTACACCGGACTCTCCGGTATCTTCGGCTGGGAGGCCAAATCCTACGGCGGGGTGTGGCTGGCCCATACCGGCTTTGGGTTGCCGCTGGCGGTTTATCTGCTGCGCAACTACATGGCAGGCTTGCCAAAAGAAGTGATGGAATCGGCCCGGATGGACGGTGCCAGTCACTTCGAGGTGTTCCGCACCATCGTGCTGCCCCTGTCGATACCGGCACTGGCGTCCTTTGCCATCTTCCAGTTCCTCTGGGTCTGGAACGACCTGCTCGTAGCGCTGGTATTTTTGGGTCAGGGCGAAGGCAAAACCGTGATGACCGCTCAGCTGGTTGAGCTGCTCGGGTCTCGTGGTGATAACTGGGAAATTCTGACCAGTGGAGCCTTTATTACCATGCTGGTACCGCTGGTCGTATTCGTTTCAATGCAACGTTACTTTGTCCGCGGCCTATTGGCCGGCTCGGTCAAATAGAGGAGTTAAGACTTGTCCAACACTGAACTGAACTGGTGGCGCGGCGGTGTAATCTATCAGATTTATCCGCGCAGCTATTTCGACAGCAATGGCGATGGTATTGGTGATATTCCCGGTATCATCTCCAAACTCGATTACATCGCGCAGTTGAATGTCGATGCGATCTGGCTGTCACCCTTCTTCACCTCGCCGATGAAGGACTTTGGCTACGACGTTTCCGATTACCGCAACGTCGACCCCATGTTCGGTTCATTGCACGATTTCAAGCACCTGATCGATGAAACGCATCATCGCGGTTTAAAAGTGCTGATCGATCAGGTCTACAGCCACACCTCAGACCAGCATGAATGGTTCCAGGACAGCCGGGAAGATCGCACCAACGATAAAGCCGACTGGTACATCTGGGCCGACCCCAAGCCCGATGGCACACCACCCAATAACTGGTTGTCGCTGTTTGGCGGATCAGCCTGGCAATGGGACACTCGGCGCAGCCAATATTTCATGCACAACTTTCTGGACAGCCAACCGGACCTGAACTTCCACAACCGGGAAGTGCAGGATGCCATTCTGGATACCGCCCGGTTCTGGCTCGATCTGGGCGTCGACGGCTTCCGTCTGGATGTTGTGAACATGTATTTCCACGATGTGTCGCTCACCGACAATGGCCTGGCCGACAGCCCGGAGAAAGTGTTTGTGGGTGTCGATCCGAAAAACCCGTTTTGTCGTCAATACCACATCAACCAGATGTGTCGCGACGACAATCTGGCCTTTCTGCAACGCCTGCGCAGCGTTATGAACGAATACCCCGGCACCACCACCGTTGGCGAAATCGGTGCACCCCAGGGCATGAAATACATGGCACAGTACACTTCAGGCGGCGACAAGCTGCATATGGCGTACACCTTCGAGTTGCTCAACGATGCTCACGAACCGGAGTACATTCGCAAGACCATCCAAAAAGTGGAAGACAACCTGGAGGATGGCTGGCCCTGCTTCGCACTGAGCAATCACGATGTGGTTCGCAGTGCCACCCGCTGGGGGCAGGATGCGAATGACCCGGCCGGTTTTGTGCGAACCGCCCTGAGCCTGTTGGCAACGTTGCGTGGTAGCCCCTGCTTGTATCAGGGAGAAGAATTGGGTTTGCCTGAAGCCGAAGTCGGTTTCGAGCAATTGCAGGACCCGTTCGGCATTGAATTCTGGCCAGAATTTAAGGGCCGCGACGGCTGCCGAACCCCGATGCCGTGGATCAACGAAGCCATGGGCGGCTTCACCAGCGGCGGACACAGCTGGTTACCGGTTGAACCGATACATCGCCAGTTGGCGGTGTCAGAGCAAACCAAGGTAGACGATTCAACCCTGAATTTCACCCGCCGGATTTTTGCCTGGCGCAGGGAGCACCCGGCATTGCAGAACGGTGATTTTGAATGGCTGGAAAGCCATGACGACCTGTTGCTGTTCCGTCGCCACAATGCACAGGAGTCGATCATCGTGGCCATTAATATGACTGCGAACGCCCTGCCTGTCTCCGCTCAGGGCCAAATGATTTCTGTGCCGGGCTTTGCCCAATCAGGCGAGCAGGACTTGGCCGCCTACAGCGTTGCAGCCTGGGTACAGTAAGCACAACAAGCGCTGGCCATCAGCGAAGCTGGAATTCTCCATCCCAGCTGATGGCTGGCCTTCTAATGGGCGGGTCGTTACACTCCCGCCCAAATTTACCAAGACAAGGTGCGATATCAGCACAAGGTTCAGCCTAGAAGACCCACCGCTTACGGTCACAACCAACAATAAAAACGGCAGGTAAAAACCAGAGTGAGTAAGCCCGTACCTCCCAATAGCGCATCGCGACGGATGACGTTAAAAGCAGTTGCCCGTGAACTGAATGTTTCCACGGCCACCATTTCCAATGCCTTTAACCGACCCGACCAATTGTCCGCCAGTTTGCGCGACCACATCCTGCTCGAATGCAAACGCCTGGGTTATCACGGACCCAATGCTGCCGCACGCAGTTTGCGCACCGGCGCCACAGGTATTGTTGGCGTGATGCTGGCCGAACGATTGTCTTATAACTTTCGCGATAGCTGCGCAACCGAATTTTTGCAAGGCGTATCAGAAGTGCTCGACGACGCGCGCGCCAATTTATTACTGATGCCCGGTCGCGACGAGTTCTACCACGAGCAATCGATGGAATCGATTCCGGACCGCTACATTGTGTATGGGCCACCGCGCGATTTGAGTGTTTTGGATCGGCTGGTGCGTCAACACAAACCCGTGGTCACCGTCGACTTCACACTGGAAAACCACCTGTCGCTAAACGTCGACAACTACGGCGGTGCTAAACAGGCAGCTGACCATGTTTTCAGCCATACACGCGGCGATGTTGTGGTCATCGGATTGCGCCTGACGCTATCTGACGATGTGGGGCGCATCGACAGCGGCGAATTGTTCGATGCAAAAACGTCGATCTCACGTCAGCGCCTGGAAGCCTACCGGGATTCTGCTCTGGCGCACAATTACACTCTCGGCGATGACCGCGTCTGGAACACCCATGAAAGCACCTGGGCCGACGGTGTTAAAGCCGCTCACGAAGCCCTGGCGATGAACCCCCGACCCACCGCCATGCTGTGCATGTCGGATCAGTTGGCACTGGCCGCTTTGAGTGTCGCCCGTGATATGGGCTTAAGCGTGCCCGAAGACGTTCGCATCGTCGGCTTCGACGACATTCCCGAAGCCCGCCAGATGCACCCCACCATCACCACCGTCTACCAACCCAGCATCGAAAAAGGCCGACTCGCCGCTATGATGGTGCTGAACCCGGAGCGCTATGAAAGCCGGGTATTACCAACGCATTTACAAATACGCGAGACAGGGTAAAAGTAGCTAAAGACATCATCCCGCCAAACTTAACGCGACCGTCGCTGTTCCCAAAAATGCAAAGAAACCAACGACGTCCGTTACCGTGGTCAACACCACCGAGCCGGCAATGGCCGGGTCGATGTTCATGCGTGACAGCACCCAGGGTACGATCACGCCGGCCAGCGACGCGGCGATGATGTTAACCAAGACGGCGAACGCGATGATGCCCATCAGCATCCAACTGTCGAACCACCAGGCGGCAATTAAGCCAATGGCAATGGCCCAGAAGAAGGCATTGATGGTGCCGAGTATCAGCTCCTTGCGAATCAGGTTGCGGACGTTAGCCGCGCCCAACTGACCGGTCGCCAGGCCACGGATGGCCAGACCCAGTGTTTGACTGCCAGCAATGCCACCCATGCTGGCTACCACCGGCATCATGACTGCCAGCGCTACCCATTGCGACAATGCCAGTTCGAACAACCCGATCACCCAGGCTGCAAGCAACGCCGTAATCAAATTGATACCCAGCCAAAGCCCGCGCTTCGGCACAGCCCGGCGCACCGGCGAGAACAAATCTTCTTCGTCCAGGCCGCTGCTCAGTTGCATCATCTGGCGTTCTTTTTCTTCCAGCATGACGTCAAGTGCATCGCGCGAGGTAAACCGCCCCATAACTGTACCGGTTTCATCCACGACCGGCAGCATCGCACGGCCGGCCGCTCGCAACCTTTGTGCGGCCTCGTGCAGAGAAGACGCCGGGTTCAGGGGGGTGAGTTCGTCATCAACAAAGTCGCTCAATGGTGAGGTACTGGGGGTCTGCATGGCGGCATCCAGTGACAAACAGCCCTGAAAGCGGCCATCGTCGTCCAGCAACACAATCACATCGGTCATCTCCGGAATACCGGTTTCCCGCAGTGCTTTACGAAACAATCGGCCGGGGGTGGACGCTTCCGCCGTGATCACTTTAAAACTGAGCCAACGGCCAACCTGGTCATCGTCATAACCCAGAGCGTTCTTTAATTGCTCGCGGTCTTCGCTGTCCATCCGGTGCAGGACTTTGCGACCCAGTTGACCCGGCAGGTCATCCATCAGCTCCAGTAAATCTTCCGGGTGAGTCTTGCCCAGCCACTGCAACAGAGCATCCGGTGGCGCCGCTTTCAGCAACGACCGGCGATGTTCATCGTGCAATTCAACCAAAACCGCGCCGCGCAGTTCGGGCGGCACCGTTTGCCAGATGGTCAGGCGTTGCTCGAACGGCAAACACTCCAGCGCAAACGCAATATCAGCCTCAGACAACCCTTCCAACCAGTCGACAGCAGGCTCGCGATCTTCAGCCAGTTCACTGAGCCAGTAATCGACATGTTCAAGCAAGGTGTCTTCGCGGGTGGCCATCGGTATCGCTTCCCTTTTAATGAATGAACAGGCCGATGAACTCAGCCAGTGCAGAAGGTACGTCTATTTATAGTTAGGTCTAACGAATGATACGTCTAACTCTAGCAAAAAAGATGACACCCGGCCGTGCCATTCGACGCACAGAGCGTGTAAAAGCGCTAGACTGCCTGAATGGCCGGTTAAAGACGATGACTTGGCAACACCGGCAATTAAGGGGATGATGCACACCTTTATTGGGCTCCTGGCACAGACAGGCCCGTCATACTCTGAACTGCTGTTTCCCCTGCTCAACAACAGACATTACCGGTACAACTTTGGGAGTTATCCATGAAACTGGCGGTGCTTTCACGCGAGCCTTCGAACTACTCATCTCTGCGACTGGTCGAAGCCGCCGAAAAACGGGGCCATGAGATTCGCATAGTCGATACCCTGCGCTGCTACATGAGCATCGTAGCGCATCGCCCGTCGATCCATTATATGGGCGAACCATTGGAAGACATGGACGCCATCATACCGCGCATCGGTTCGTCCATTACCTTCTATGGCACCGCCGTGGTCCGGCAGTTCGAGATGATGGGCACCCACACCCTGAATTCCTCGCTGTCGATCTCGCGCTCGCGCGACAAGCTGCGTTCCATGCAAATGCTCGCACGCAAAGGCATCGGCTTGCCGATCACCGGCTTTGCCCACAGCCCGGATGAAGTGCCCGACCTGATTCAAATGGTCGGCGGCGCGCCCCTGGTGGTCAAACTGCTGGAAGGTACCCAGGGCATCGGCGTCGTGTTGTGCGAAACCCGGCAGGCGGCTGAATCAGTCATCGAAGCGTTCCTCGGGCTCGACACCAACATTCTGGTGCAGGAATACATCAAGGAAGCCGGCGGTGCCGACCTTCGTTGCTTTGTAATTGGCGACAAGGTCGTCGCGGCGATCAAGCGCCAGGCTGCGCCCGGTGAATTTCGCTCCAACCTGCACCGTGGTGGTTCGGCCGCGGTGGTGAAAATCACCCCGGAAGAACGCAAAACAGCAGTACGGGCTGCGAAAATCATGGGGCTACAGGTAGCCGGTGTGGATATTCTGCGTTCCAATCACGGCCCGGTGGTGATGGAAGTCAATTCCTCACCCGGCCTGGAAGGCATTGAAATGGCAACCGGCAAAGACGTTGCCGGGATGGTCATCGATCATCTGATCAAAGAGATGAGCGACAAACCCAAGCGTGTGGAAGGCTGATTGTGACTCAGATTAACCCTGTCAAACTGGCCTCGGGCCAATGGCACAATGTACCGCTGTCGCTGCCCGGCGCGCCCGGTAATTCCGATGCCATCATGCATTGCTTCGTGCGCCGCAGTCGCAAACCGGGCCCGACCATCTTTATCACCGCCGCCATGCACGGCGATGAACTGAACGGCCTCGAGATCATCCGCCGTTTTATGCGCAGCCGAAAGCTGGGCGGGTTGCAGGGTACCGTCATCGTAGTGCCCGTGGTCAATGTGCACGGCTTTGGTATGGGTTCGCGGTACCTTCCCGACCGGCGTGATTTGAACCGGGTATTCCCGGGCTCGGCCAAAGGGTCTCTGGCAGCGCGGGTTGCGGAAGTCTTAATGCAGGAAGTGGTGTTGCGTTCCGACTTCGGCATCGACTTGCACACCGGTGCCATACACCGCTTCAACGTACCGCAGATTCGCGCGGAGCTCGACAACGAAGTCGTCGAAGGTATGGCGCGTGCTTTCGGTGTACCGCTGGTGTTGAACAGCGAACTGCGCGAAGGGTCGCTGCGCGAGTCGGCCGGGCAGAACAATATACCAGTCATCGTCTACGAAGCTGGCGAAGCCTTGCGACTCGATGAAATCAGCATTAAAGCCGGAACCCGGGGCATTATTAATGTACTGATGCACCTCGGCATGCTCAACGGCACACCCAGGATCCGCAAGGAACAGGCCATTGCCGACAATTCCTACTGGGAACGTGCCAGTGATTCCGGGGTGTTCCAGTGCCTGGTCAAACCCGGCACCTATATCCAGAAAGATCAGGTTCTGGCCCGCATTATGAACCCCAGTACCATGGAAGCTTCAGAGGTTCGGGCATCCCGTGCCGGTGTACTGGTAGGTCTGACCCAACTGGCTCTGGTTTACGAAGGCGACGCCCTGTTCCACATTGCCCGCTATCGCGGCATGCATGAAGACGTGGCCCAACAGGTCGAACGTTTTCACGAGGAACTGGGGCCGGAATACGGGACCTGACAGTCAGGGGCTTTGATCACTCCTCCGCGCCAAGCTATAGTTAGGTGGCTCGGTCTTGGTGGTTGGGTTTACTGAGTTGGCAGATTTCCGTGCCAGCCACCGGGTAGCCCTATCTGGGGTCGGCGTAAATCCGTCCATGGAGCCTAGGCCGCAACATCCATGTTGCGGACTACCCCAGATAGGGCTACCCGGCAGCTGACACTCAGTCTCGCATCAATTTTTAACCTGACAGTTAATGCAAACACTGTCCGAGTGTCTCTAGTCTCTTTCCTATAAACCGGAACCTGCATGTTGCATCCGATAGTTACCCGATTGCTTCACCTCACCTTCTTGGCCGCTTTGTTGTTGGGTTGGTCCGGTTTGGTTTCAGCCGAACCCGGCAACCAGGTAATCCGCGTCGGCGGCGACGACAGTTACCCGCCCTACGAATTCATTGATCAGGATGGCAATATCGCTGGCTACAACGTCGATATGACCCGGGCCATCGCCGAGGTGATGGGCATTGATGTTGAGATCACCCTGGATAGCTGGTCAATCATGCGGGAAAAGCTGGAAAACGGTGAAATGGACGTGCTGCAGGGCATGGTGGCCTCGGCGGAGCGGGAGCGGGAGTTTTCGTTCAGTGCGCCCTCAGTGGTCGTGAACTATTCCTTTTTTGCGCGCAAAGGGGACCCGGAACCAAACAGCTACGAGGACCTGAGAGGCAAGTCTGTTGTCGTTCAGAACGAAGGCATCGTGCATGATTTTTTGCGTGAGAATGACTTCGGGGTGGAGATCATTCCGGTGCGCGCCCATTCCGATGCCCTGCGCCAACTGGCGGCGGGCAATTACGACTATGCACTGGGTGCCACTCTGCCCAGTTTGTATTACAGCCAGGAACACCAGCTATCGAACATTGGGGTGGTATGGCGGCCACTTCGGCCACTGCCCTACGGCTACGGGGTTAAAAAGGGCAATGAGGAGATTTTGACGCTGTTTTCCGAAGGGCTTGCCATTCTACGCAACACCGGCCGACAGCAGGATATCTACGACAAGTGGCTGGGAACGCTGGAACGCCAGAGGCAGGGCACCACGAACTGGCGCTTGCTCGGCATCATCGCCGCCATCAGCAGTGCCGTATTGCTGCTTGGTCTGGCTTTGGTGTCGGTCTGGATTCGTACCCTGCAGCGCCAGGTAGAACGCCGCACCCAAGAGGTTAAAAAACAGCAGCAGCAGCTGATTCAGGCCGACAAGATGAGTTCCCTGGGTACCCTGGTCTCCGGCGTAGCCCACGAAATCAACAACCCGAGTGGTCTTATTCTGCTGAATCTGCCCATGCTGAAAGACGCCTGGGAAGACGCTCTGCCGCATCTTGATGTTCTGTACGAGCAGCGTGAAGGGTTCGAGATTGCGGGGCTCGATTACCGCCGCATTCGCCACGAAATCCCTTACATCATCAACGAAATGAACGAAGGCGCCCAGCGCATCAAGCGCATCGTCAACGATCTGCGCGATTTTGCCCGCCAGGAAGCCACCGACGCGATCGAGCCAATGAATCTGAACGACGTGGTCTCTACGGCCGTACGCTTGCTCGATGTGACTATTCGCGGTTACACCAATCGGTTCAGTTTAATCCTCGACCCTTATTTGCCATCGATGCTGGGTCACCCCCAGCGCATTGAACAGGTGGTGATCAACCTGATCATCAACGCCTGCCAGTCGCTGCCGGACGACCAGCACGGGGTGAAGGTCGAAACCCGTATCGACCATATTCGTCAGCGCATAGTGCTGTCTGTACACGATGAAGGCTGCGGCATTGAACCGGACGCCATGCCCAACCTGACCGACCCTTTCTTTACCACCAAGCGCGAACAGGGCGGTACCGGGCTTGGCTTGTCGGTCTCGGCCGGTATCATTAAAGCCTACGATGGCACCATGAAGTTTCATTCACGCCCCGGTGAAGGCACCCGGGTAGACGTCACCTTTCCGTGGAAGATGGTCGAACCTCAATGACAGACAATAAAAACAAGAAACGCAGTCTTTACCCTGAATTTGGGGTGCTGCTGATCGACGATGAGCCCTCCTACCATCGCAGCCTGGGGTTGATGCTCGAACGCAAGGGAGGCATCACCAACCTGCACTATTGCCAGGACAGCCAAGAGGCCATGAGCTACCTCGAACACCATGCCATCGGCGTGGTATTGCTCGATCTGAACATGCCGCACAAATCCGGCAAAGACTTGCTGATCGAAATGGCTGAAGCCTTTCCGGACGTTACGGTCGTCGTCATCAGTGGTCTGAATCAGGTCGAGACCGCGGTGGAGTGCCTGCGTCTGGGCGCCTTTGATTTTTACGTGAAGACCACCGAGTCGGCGCGCCTGCTCGAAGGCATCAAACGCGCCATTCAGTTGCAGGAAATCAAACGGGAAAACCAGGAGCTGCGCCACCGGGTACTGAGTCGCCGGCTAGATTCACCCGAGGCCTTCGCCAACATCCTGACTCAGAGCCGAAGCATGGCTTCGGTGTTTCAATATCTGGAATCAGTCGCGAAAAGCTCACAACCAGTTATGATCTGCGGCGAAAGTGGTACAGGTAAAGAGCTGATTGCCCGGGCGGTTCACACCCTGAGCGGCCGCCAGGGCAAGCTGGTAACGGTCAACGTGGCCGGGCTCGACGATCACATCTTTAACGACACCCTGTTCGGGCACCGCAAGGGAGCCTTCACCGGTGCCGACCAGGAACGGCGTGGCCTGGTTGAAGAAGCATCGGGCGGCACTCTGTTTCTGGACGAAATTGGTGACCTGAGCCCCAGCAGCCAGGTCAAGCTGTTGAGGCTGCTGCAAGAAGGCGAGTTCTACCCCATAGGCGCAGACCGACCGAAGCGGCTTCAAGCTCGCATTTTCGTTGCCACCCATCAGGATCTGGCCGAGCGCCAGCGCGAAGGTGTCTTTCGGCGCGACCTTTATTATCGGCTGTGCACTCACCAGGTACTGATCCCGCCTCTGCGTGCGCGCCGCGAAGACATCCGCCTGTTGTTTACTTTCTTCGCCGAACAGGCCGCCGACGACCTGGGCAAACCCCTGCCAGAATTCAGCCCGGACCTCTGGGCTGCGCTTCAAGCTTACGAATTTCCCGGAAACGTGCGTGAGCTGCGAGCCATCGCCTTTGACTCGGTGAGCCGGCATCACGGCGGTGCTATGACTCGCCAGGACCTGCATCTGTTCAACCATCCCCAGGATGCTGATGGCTCCTCTCACGACAACACCCTGGTTCATTTCGCACCAGACAACCGTTTGCCTACCCTCTCTGAAATCGACGACCTGCTGATTGCCGAAGCCATGCACCGGGCTGACTACAACCAGTCGATTGCGGCTCGAATTCTCGGCATCTCGCAGCCCGCTCTGAGCAAACGCCTGAAGCGGCAACGAGAATTAGAATCGTGATCCAATCCACAAAAACTCGCCAATCTATTCCTTTGGTTATAATTATTCCATTGGTTATAGCCGTTCCTTTACGCCACACTGACAGGCCCTTGACGGCCCCGGGGCCTACGTAAAGTACCGCCCCAGTGCACTTTCTCAGACCAATCGTATGCACTGCCTTGGCGCAGTGCGGAATTTAGCTCGCCCCAGACCGGCTAGCTATTCCTCTGGTTATAATCCTCCCTTTGCCAATCTCACCCGAAAAAGCCAATAAAACCTTATATTTCAGCATGTTAGAGTGTATCGATACAAATTGGCCCCATCCTTGCTATTCTTTAACCGCATCGAACCATAATAAAAATTTAGGCGACCCAGTTGCCGCTCGATCCTCCTTACAGACTGCAAACGCGTTAGTGTTTGCATCGTGTTTGTTTTCGGTCACGAGCCGGAAGCGAGAATCCGCACAGACCTCCGGTCTGCGTGGTCTTCAATGCTTGGGTGCACCGACAGGTCTGCCAAAGCCGATAATAAAAGCAATGAAATAATGGAGAGTAAAATGCTTAAGAAACTGACTAGCACAAGCGCCGTAGCAGCGTTGTCACTGTCTGTACTGGCCGCTGGCGTACAAGCCGGTGAGACCGTTGATGCCATCATGGACAATGGCTACATTCAGTGCGGTGTTAACACCTCTCTGGCAGGTTTCTCAAACGCCACTGGCGGTGAATGGGCCGGTCTTGACGTCGACCTGTGCCGCGCCGTTGCCGCAGCCATGCTGGGTGACTCGGAAGCAGTTCGTTTTACTGCTCTGACCGCCAACCAGCGTTTTACTGCCCTGCAGTCTGGCGAAGTCGACATCCTGTCACGTAACACCACCTGGACTCTGACCCGTGATACGTCATTGGGTCTGAACTTCGCTGGCGTTAACTATTACGACGGCCAGGGTTTCATGGTTCGTAAAGACCTGGGTGTTACCAGTGCCAAAGAACTGAGCGGTGCTGCTATCTGCGTTGAGCCAGGTACTACCACCGAGCTGAACCTGGCTGACTACTTCCGTGCTCAGGGTATGGACTTCGAACCGGTTGTGATCGAAAACACTTCCGAAGTAACAGCGGCGTTCTTCGCAGGCCGTTGCGACGTTTACACCACAGATGCTTCAGGTCTGGCCTCTGCACGTAACGTTTCTGCTGAAAACCCGGCTGATTACATCATCCTGCCAGAAATCATCTCCAAAGAGCCGCTGGGCCCAGCTGTTCGCCACGGTGATGACGAATTCATGGACATCGTTCGCTGGTCTTTGAACGCCATGATTGAAGCAGAAGAGTATGGTGTTAGCTCAGACAACGTTGACGAAATGCGCGATACCAGCACTAACCCGGGTATCCAGCGTCTGCTCGGTGCCACCCCTGGCCTGGGCGAAGCACTGGGTCTGGAAGAAGACTGGGCGTACAACATCATCTCCCAGGTCGGTAACTACGGTGAGTCTTATCAGACCAACGTAACTGATCTGCTGGGTCTTGAGCGTGGTCTCAACGCGCTGTGGACCGAAGGTGGCCTGATGTACGCACAACCAGTTCGTTAATCAGGAGCACGGCAATGCAATATTGCTGATCTCACGTTAACGCCGCGGCCCTGTCCAACAGGGCCGCTTTTTATTAGCTCATTGCATTATTCTGATTTGCATTCCCTTTGGAGACGTCGGGTATGAGCCCCAAACACTCAAAAAGTAACGACGTTAACCCGATTCTGACGCTTATGTATGACAAGACTTTTCGTTCTGTCGTCTATCAGATTCTGGTATTTGGCGGTGTCTTTCTGCTCGGCTGGTACCTGGTCAGCAACACCATGGCCAATCTTGAAGCCCAGGACATTGCTACAGGCTTTGGCTTTCTTGACCGCGAAGCCTCATTTGGTATCAGTGAAAGTGTTATTGCGTATTCTGCCGCAGACACTTACGGTCGTGCCTTGCTGGTCGGTATCACCAATACGCTTAAAGTAGCAAGCATAGGCATTGTGCTGGCTACAATCCTTGGAACGATCATCGGTATCGCCACTGTATCGAAAAACTGGTTGCTGCGGTTTATCGGGGTAACCTACATTGAGACCTTCCGAAATATTCCAGTACTTCTGCAACTGATTTTCTGGTATGCCGTTATCAATCGTGGTTTACCCGGACTGCGCTCTGCGCTGAATCCGATTGAGGGCGTTTTCCTGTCCAATCGGGGGCTTTACATTCCAGTCATGGCTGACCACCCCGCCTGGACTTGGGTAGGCGTCGGTTTTATCGTAGGCATCGTCGGCGCATTCCTGTTGCGTAGGTGGAGTTTGAAACGCCTTGAAGCGACAGGGCATATTTTCCCGCACCTGAGCGTTGGGCTGGGTGTCATCGTGGCCGTACCGTTTCTGGTCTGGCTTGTGTTTGGCGCACCAACCGAGATGAACATTCCTGCCATTGACACGTTCAATTTTCAGGGTGGCGCTCGTATGAGCCCTGAGTTCACTGCACTGCTTCTAGGCCTTACGTTATACACCACAACCTATATCGCTGAAGTGGTTCGAAGCGGCATTCAGTCTGTGCCCTACGGCCAGACAGAAGCAGCCACATCACTGGGGTTACGGTCCAGCTGGATCATGCGGCTTATTGTTTTGCCCCAGGCGCTCAGGGTCATCATTCCTCCGCTGACCAACCAGTACCTGAACCTGACCAAAAACAGTTCTCTGGCGGTCGCCATTGGTTATCCGGACCTTGTTTCGGTGTCCAACACGACCATGAACCAGACCGGCCAGGCCGTTGAAGGGGTGGCGATCTTCATGACAGTTTACCTCAGCATCAGCTTGCTCGTTTCCCTCTTTATGAACTGGTACAACAAGCGCATGTCGCTGGTGGAGCGTTGATATGACTGAGACTACCGATAGAGCTCGCCCCGTCAGCGGACCCGTGCTGAACCGCAGTCTGCGCTGGATGAAAGAGAACCTTTTTTCAACGCCGGTTAATACCGTCATCACATTGCTATGTGTCTATATTATCTGGAGCATACTGGATGTTCTGGTTTCCTGGGCGGTTATAAACGCCAGCTTTGGTGCCGCCAAAGAAGCGTGTGAAACGGCAACAGGTGCCTGTTGGGCATACGTTCATGATATGTGGCGCTTCCTGTTGTTCGGCACTTACCCATCCGAACTGCATTGGCGGCCCCTGGTGGCCATGATCATGCTGACCTCCGGCATGCTGTTGAGCATGAACCGCCGGTTCTGGTCTCCCTGGCTGGCCGTCGCCTGGATTGTCGGTTTCATCGCGGTATATTTTGTCCTCAGAGGCGGAATACTCGGACTGGAACCTGTGCGCACTTCCCAGTGGGGCGGCTTAACGCTGACTCTGGTACTGGCGGTTGTGGGTATCGCTTTCGCGGCTCCACTGGCTTTGTTATTGGCACTGGGACGTCGCTCCGAGATGCCACTGATCAAAGTAGTATGCATTGTCGTCATTGAAGTGTTCCGGGGTGTTCCTTTGATCTCGGTTCTGTTCATGGCATCCGTTATGTTTCCACTGTTCCTGCCGGAAGGTGTGAGCATTGACGTACTGCTACGGGCGCAGATTGGTATCATCTTCTTCCAGGCAGCTTATCTGGCTGAGGTGTTCCGGGGTGGCATGCAGGCGATTCCCAAAGGGCAATATGAAGCGGCCGATTCGCTGGGCCTGAATTACTGGCAAAAGACCTTCAAGATTATTTTACCGCAGGCATTGCGCCTGGTAATTCCACCGACCATGAGTACCTTTATCTCACTGTTCAAGGACACCTCTCTGGTGGTGATCATTGGCCTGTTCGACCTGCTGGCAGCAACCCGTGCCGCGGTCAACGACCCCATGTGGCGTCAGCAGTTTATTGAAGCCTATCTCTTCATTGCACTTATCTACTTCTGCTTCTGCTTCTTTATGTCGCGTTACAGTGCGTATCTCGACAATGACCTGAAGAAGAGCACCTCACACTAGGAGTCCAGCACATGACTGA